>NZ_CP184836.1:0-70000 GCF_048843365.1 Streptococcus sp. K0074 | reverse complement strand
GGTAGAGCAATGGATTGAAGCTCCATGTGTCGGCGGTTCGATTCCGTCTCGCGCCATTTATATATTTTGGAAGGGTAGCGAAGAGGCTAAACGCGGCGGACTGTAAATCCGCTCCTTCGGGTTCGGGGGTTCGAATCCCTCCCCTTCCATTTTACGGGCATAGTTTAAAGGTAGAACTAAGGTCTCCAAAACCTTCAGTGTGGGTTCAATTCCTACTGCCCGTGTTAATAGAATTATGGCGGGTGTGGTGAAGTGGTTAACACACCAGATTGTGGCTCTGGCATGCGTGGGTTCGATCCCCATCACTCGCCTATTTTATATTATTGGGGTATAGCCAAGCGGTAAGGCAAGGGACTTTGACTCCCTCATGCGTTGGTTCGAATCCAGCTACCCCAGTTACTATTTGCCGGCGTGGCGGAATTGGCAGACGCGCTGGACTCAAAATCCAGTGTCCGCAAGGACGTGCCGGTTCGACCCCGGCCGCCGGTATAGTATATTATTAAAGACAAGGTCTAGGACCTTGTCTTTTTTTCTTGGTAGTAGCAACTCTTGTTTAGTTACTAAAAAATACTAATCTTTCTCTTGACGGTTTGAGTTTAATCTGATAGAATTATAGTGTACAAAATAAACTTAATAAAAATGTACAAAAATATCCTAGGAGGAAAACTCAATGTTACTTAGTCCAATTCTTGTTAAGGTTATCTGTGACGCGGTTGTTAATGAGTGGAAACCAAAATATGATTTTTTAGACGACCACTTTAAGCTTCCACTTTCAAAGACCGACTTTTTTAAAATAAAGTATCCCACTTTAATGAATAATACTATTAATGAATATCTTAGAGTTTTAACTAAAGGCTCTAGTTATAGATATGCTACTTTTAAAAGAAGAGCTGAGATACTAATAAGTAATGGAAAAATTTCAAACTTGGTTTTTGACAAAGTTGATAAATCTACAGTGTTGAATGGGTTGTTAAAAGTAAATCCTAATAATGTTAAATCAGTAAATGATTTTTACATAGAAAATGATAAATTTGATTTTACATTATGGAGTGATTATTTGCTTGAACAAAATCAAATTTTAGGTATAGAATTTGCTGATGAAATTTTCTTGTTTTCTGCAATGTCTTATATCAGAAATATTATCAGCTTCTATGGATTGCTACCATACAAAGTTAAGCTTTCAATAGATGACGATTGTATTTTCTTTTATTGTGTTGATTTTACTAATAAGAAGAACACTTTTTTTGTTAGTTTATCTAATCCGTTGGCTTCACATTTTATTTAAATTAAAGAGACTTGGGAAAAAAGTGTTTAAAATCAGAAAAACGCATAGTATCAAGTATTGAACAACCTGATATTATGCGTTTTATTGTGAGAAGATTTACTTTATTCTCTCCTGTAATTGAGTTTTTGCCACGTTCCTCTTCATCAATACCTGCATGGACAAAAATTTGGGTTTCAGTTTCATAATAGCGTTCATCCCTATATCGTTTTTTAAACCAGTTTATAAATGGGTTGAATTTGATATTATTTTTAATTTCATTTCTAACACCTGTTTCAAAGTTGTTAGCATTCGATTTAAAAATATAGTTCAATTCCTCTGGAGAGAAGAAGCTTTTTATTGTTTCTGGAAATGCTGAAGCAGTAGGTTTATCTAAAATCAACCAATCATAAAACCATTCTTCATGATTCCCTAGAAGAGTAATAATTTGATTAGGATAAACCTCCTCAAGTTCGATTATTTTGGAAATGACTTGAAAAGATTGAAGTCCATTATCAAGATAATCTCCTAGTAAAAATAGGCGATTATCTTTATCGTTTAAATTTACTTTATTGAGAGCGTCTCTGAATTCATCCAAGTATCCATGTATATCAGATATTGCGTATAATTTAGCCATAGCGTCTCATCATTTCTTCATGTGAGATAGCTTTTTTGCCACATTCAGCCCATTTTTTATAAGCTTCATCAGCGACCTTAATATCATACATATCTTCAATTTTCTCTATAACAGCTTGTCTAATAAAGTCAGTCTTTGTTGTATTATTTTCTTCAACAATAGCATTTAATAAAGAATTTAACTCTTGACTAAGTTGAATAGAAATTTGTGTAGTAACAACATTATTCATATAACAGCCGCCTAATAGTTATTTTAGATACATTATACTCCTAGTCTAAAAGTTTTTCAATAAAAAATTTCACTTTTTATAGTTATTTATTTTAATAAAATTGTAGTATCTGCAAGGATGTGCCAGTTCGAGACTGACCGCCAGGATAGTAATAAAGACAAAGTTTATAAGCCTTGTCTTTTGTTTTCTCTTTATAAATTTTTATAGTTTAGTTACTAACTTTTTTTCTTTGTTCTTAAAAATCTAATAGCAGAACTGTATTTCTTATTTCTCTCTAAGTCTTTTTCAGTAATTAATGGTAGTCTGGTTAAATCTGAATTATGCCGTAAATCCGCCAATTTTACAACTCTAGCGAGTTCATTTGTCTTTACTAGATTAAGATAAGATTGATAATCTTGTCCTTTTTTCTTTGTGAGTATATCGACGGCTTCTATAATGTTTTTTGAAAAACCTTCCTTTTTTAGGTCTAGTAGGGTTAGTGAAGTATCTTCAATTACATCATGTAGATAGGCGACAGCTTTCTCTTCATCAGTTGTGACAAAACTAGCTACTGTTTCAGGGTGTTTAATGTAGTCAATTCCTGCTCTATCAATTTGTCCAAAGTGTGCTTTTTTAGCTACTTCATGTGCTTTTATTGCTTGTGATTTGTTCATGTTCTGATTATATAATTTCTGTTTGGGAAACTCAATCACTTTATAGTAATTCGTCTAGCTTGTCAGCCAAGTCTTTCTGTTTGCTTGGGTACAAATGGGAGTAGGTATCAATTGTAGTCGTTATAGAAGCGTGTCCAAGTCTTTCTTTTACTACTAAATAATCTTCCCCTTGGTTAATCAACAGGGAAGCGTGAGAGTGCCTCAAATCGTGTATACGTATCTTTTTTAGTGTGTTATCACGTTCAATGATTTTCTTGAACTGCTTTTCAATAGCATTTTTTGTAATTGTGATAGGACTATTTTGAAACACTTGTAATGTTAGGCTATTGTTGGTAAATTGCTCTAATAGATGTTTTTGTTGCTTTTCCCAATCTTGTAATTCTTGGCTTAATTTTTTATTGATGACAATTCCTCTTGTTCCTGCTTTAGTTTTTGTTGTGCTGATATGAGCTACTCCTTTATTAACATAGACAGATTTCGTGATATGAATTGTATTACTTGAAAAGTCGATGTCTTGCCATGTTAGGGCAAGAGCTTCCCCAAGTCTTAATCCTGTAAAGAATAGAACAGTAAAGAGTAGTTTGATATTGTATTCTTCGGGTTCAAATAGTGTCAAAAACTTCTGAAATTCTTTGACTGTCCAAAATTGCATTTTTGTTTTTTCAATTGGCAACTTTTTTATCAATTTTGCTGGATTGGAGGAGTAATAGCCTTTTCGCAAACCAACATCAAAAATTTTTTTGAGTAAAATCATGATTTTGTTGATAGTATTTGTGCTTAACGGTTTATCAGAATTTTTAGCTACTTTTTGCCTAAGATGTTCTCTAAATTGGTAGATGTCTTCATAGGTTAGTTTTCCGACATTATCTACCATAGAAAAATAATCTTTGATGTGTTTGTTGTAATTATTATCTTGTGTATTGATATAGCTTGCTTTTCGATGATTTATACTATCTTCTTCCTTTAGTAGTTCATATAGTATAGGGATAGTTATTTTAGCCCCATAGAAGCGTTCTTTTAACTCTACACTTCGTAAGTAGTGTTCTGCCTCAATAGCTTCTTTTTTCGTCTTATAGCCCTTTCTGACAATTCTACGTTGCTTTAGTGTTATTGGGTCAAAACCGTTGCTAATATCAACTATCCAATTACCGTCTTTACCTTTTCTAATTGCCATATTTTACTCCTTGAGGGTACTGTTTTGAACATCAAAACCGAGTAATTCGCTTACAATAGTAGCAGGTATAGTACCAATTCGTTTATTCTGATAGACTGTAAAGCCTCGTGTTATCAGTAGCTCTTTCCCTTGGCGGATAATACGTTTAGATGTGCCCTCAGAGAAACCAAGGGCAACTAGGTCATTCTTAGTAACAGTTGCTATCATGTAACTTACTCCTTTATTCATCTAGTTTTATTTTCTTATACTTTACATGATTATCGAAATACTGACCGTCTTTATAGACTTTACTAATGTATTCCGTTTCATATAGTACGACTGAACTATCATAATTAAAATCTTCATAAGTATAAAATCTATCTTCATCAGGCTTTTTTAAGTTGCGTGATGAAAAATAGGCTTGCTTTCCGAAGTTTTCCAACAATTCTTGTCCAATCCCTTTTTCAAAATACTTTGTGACATATCGACCGCGATTTTCTTTGCTGTCTACATCAACTTTATTTATCCGTACTGCTCCATGTCCCCAAAGTTCCAAGAGTTGACGGTGTGGTACATAAGGAACGCTGAAAAGCAAAAACGTGGAGCATGCCATGCTCCACGTTTTTGCTTTTCTAATACTGTCAAATATTTTAATTTACTTTTCTTGGTATTAAAGATGTGGTAGTTAAAACGTTTTATAAAAGTTTTTAGTAAGTCTTTGAAGTGGTTTCTGTCGCTAATATTTTCTTTAGTGGTCAGGGTTAGAAATGAAGTATTGTCATCATAATTACAATCGACTAATCGGAGTAAGTTCCACTTTGCTTCTAAGCGAGTTTTTTTCATACGCTCCAGACGTTGTTCTTGTTCTTCAGGTGTAAGTTCATCAAATGTTCTACGTTGTGATTTTTCCTTGTTTTCAGTATTAGTATCTAAAATAGATTTTCCTTTTGAAAATATTGGCTTTTCATATTCCCAAATTTCAATATAGGAAGAAGTGCGGACTATTTTTTTATTATATGAGGTCATAAAAAATAGTTCCTTTTAGGTTGGCTTTCGCCAAAAGATTGTCTATATAATAAATAAACTAGGAGGAGCAAAGCTCCTCCCTACTTCTATCATGTGATCCTAAGCACCGCTCCGCTAAACACACTTCCAGCTTGCCGACTGCTTGTCGGCAGTTTTGCTTAGGTACATGATGAGAAGTAGCTATTAAATTTATAGTCGTGGTAATTGTTTTAATATTTTGTCTGTTGCCCAGTCTGTTGAAATGACCTCAAAATGTCCTTGGTCATAAACTAGCAAATCTCCGTTACCAATAAATTGATATTTATTATCTTTGTCAATATATAATGAAAAAGTATCTATACCAATAACATTTTTAGAAATATCAATAGATTCTTTAGGGGTATGTCCAACAATTTGTTTAGGATAGTCTTGGTTGGGAAGCAGTTCTAATTCTCTAAAATGTGCCCATAAAGGAGAACCTCCAAGAGCTTTCCCACCACGCATTGGTCCTATTGTATAAGCTAGAATATCTAATTCTTCTTCATGCTCTTTGGTATAGAGGTTAAAATGCCATTCTTTTGGGTCAAATATCAGATTGAAACCAGCGTGACTGACTAAATAATCATCTAGTTGATAAGCTATTTGTAATTTCAAATCCTGCAACAATTCTTTAACTGCGAAAAACACTTCTAAATTTTGAATTGAGAAAGGGGCTTGTTCTCCCAGTAAATAATAAGCATCATGATTACCTATAAGATTAATTACATCTATTCCGTTTTGCTCTTTGTCTATTTTCCAAGAGTATAAAAAAGTGAGGTCTTTGGCATAAAGTTGGATATTGTTAGTTTGACCATGTAAATCAACATAATCACCAAGAAAAATGATTCTCTTAATGTTATGTGTTTGGATAATTTTGTCAACAATGGGTAAAATTAGTTGAGATTTTAAATGTAAATCACCAATTAATAATGTCTTCATATATATTCCCCTCTTTATTTTTGATATTAGTCTAAGAATAGAATTAAGCTCTATCAAATTTTTTAGGCAATAGAGAAGTGTTTTTTGAATATTGATAGGATTTTTTAACTGTATCATAGCAGATAACAGGTATTGTTTTGCTATTTTTTACATCTCCATCAATAAAGTAATGACTTTTACTATCATGGTAAATCTTACCTAGGTAACTTTTATCTTTAGCTACTTCCCAAGAAGCAAAATGCCCAGAGATAATATCTTTATAAAATCTACCAGTTGTAATAGGAAATTTGTTTGTAAATATCTCTGGACTCGTTAGGTCTTTCCAAAGATTATTAGCTTCTTCATCAATGCCAGCATGGACAAAAATTTGATTTTCTGTTTCAAAATAACGACTATCTTCATATCGTTTTTGGAACCAGTTTATAAATGGAATATACTTATCATTATTTCTAATTTCGTTTCTAACACCTGTTTCAAAGTTGTTAGGATTTGATTTTAAAATATAGTTCAATTCCTCTGTAGAGAAGAAACTCTTTATTGTTTCTGGAAACGCAGAAGCAGTAGGATTATCTAAAATCAACCAATCATAAAACCATTCTTCATGATTTCCAAAAAGTGTAATAATTTGTTTTGGATAAATCTTTTCAAGTTCAATTATTTTAGAAATGACTTGAAAAGATTGAGAACCGTAATCAATATAGTCTCCAAGTAAGATAAGTTTACTTTGTTTATCAGATAAATCTATTTTATTGAGAGATTTAATAAACTCATTGTAGTGCCCATGTATATCAGATACGGAATAATAAATTGCCATATAAGATTCTTTCTATAATCAACGTGAATTTACAGCGTATATGTAATTTATATAATTAGCAAAATCACCCATACGTTTTCTATCATCGTAAAATTTATCAAACCAGGATACATTTTTACCTTCAATCTGTGCTAAACCTCTAATAGCTTGCAGATTATGAATTATTCTATCATGAATAATACTCCTAGAGGGGTCAAGAGAATTTTGTTCTTCAATAGTAAGTGTTAGCCATTTTCCCCTCATTTCGGCATATTGTGCACTATACTCAACCAATTCTTTCCAATATACTTGGAATTCAGGGTCATGAATATTGGAAGAATTAATTAAAGAATCATAAATCATTCTTGCTTCTTCAAATGAGATAACCCCTTTCTCATTTAAACAATCTTGGTAAGTTAAAATTTGCATAGTAAGCTCCTTAAATTTTTGAAATAATTATAACACATTATTTAGTAATTAGAATTACATCAGAACAAGTAAACCACAAGTTTCCATTGTATTGACCTACGTTTAAATCTTTAAGACTAACTGGACAAGTTTTATTATTTGCCATCTCTTGAACAGAGGCAGTAGGAGTTAAAGTATTTACCTTTACCTGAATCATCTCCATAAAGAAATCACTAGATTCATCTTGGATTGATACATTTAGTCGTAAGGCAGTTGGTTTATTAGTTTCTCTATCCAAAACTTCTGTATAGCCCTTTACAGCAAAGAAACGATTGCCTAGCAATTCTGGTTTCAAAAAATCATTTAGTTTCATGAGTACCTCTTTTCTATCATCGCAGAGCGATGAGGAACAGATATTGTTGCTGAAAATCTATCGAATTTAAGCAACAATATCCGTTGAAATTAGTTTGTTTCGGTTAAATAAAGTTGTAATTCTTTGATAAAGTCAAATTGAGTGGTGTCAAGGTAAGGACTTTCCCAGTATTGGGCAGATTCTTTACCAGAGCCCTGCATATAAAGATATCCTGCTCCTTTTACCTCGATAGGTTTCAAATTATTGGGAGTAGCAGAACCTAAGACCATCCGATATCCCTCGCTAGAATTAGCTCCAAGAGCTATTCTCAATCCTAAATTATCTCTGAGTTCAGTACTTAAAGTAGTACTAGCATTTACTTGTTGGGCAGATACTAGGATAAAAATTCCTGACTGTCTTCCAAGTAGAATAATTTGTTTAATACCATCCATAACTTCAGTGATAATGTCTCTTGATTTTTTATCTGAACCTGTAGCTTGAAATGCTCCCATTTCATCAAATATAAGCCATACTGGCTTAAATCCATGGTCAGTAAAATTTGAACCATACTGGAAGTTATCGCGCATGACTTGATATCGTTCCTGCATTTCCTCAACTACAACTCTCACAATGCGAGCTATATTATTTGGGGTGGTTGCTACGTATTTATTTCCAAAGTAATGAGACAAGCTACCTAGGTCAGAGTTCTTAGGGTCGGCTATATAAACTGTTGATTGACGTTTTAGAAATTCTAAAATCAAAACAGATATGAGCACTGATTTCCCACTTCCAGTTCCTCCTGATACTAAAATATGCGGGCATTTGACAGGGTTATAATTTACACTATATCCTAAATCTATATCAAGGCTATCTATCTCTTGTCTTTGGTTGTGAGATTGAAGAACTAACCTGTCAGGTTTCTTGTAATAGAAATGGTATTCTGCATAGCTAGGTCGGATAATTTTTTCTTCTAGTTCTAGTCCAAGAGCTCCAGCAAGCACATCATCGAGAGATTGGACTTTTTTGCTGAATTCGTCACCTGTTATAAGAGCTTTGATAAGAATATGGCTGTTTTGCCTATCTAAGTCATATTCTAAGATTGCACTTCTAATAACTTTTTCTTGTCCAGTACTATCTTTATATGTAGTATAAAGTCTATTTGTGTGGAGTACATAAAGTAAGCTCTCACGTATAATAAGGTAATGCTCTAAGTTATATCGAAAAATTTTTATTTTCAGATGAATTTTATAGATAATAAATCCACCTAAAAATATGAAGAGAATTTGAACAAAAGTTGGAGCCCTAATATTAACAATAGTAGAAAATAGAATGCAGGCAGAGATACTTAGTATCAGCCAGTGCATTATTTTTAGCTTATAACAGGAAATTATATTGTTTCTTGTTAAATCAGCACTTTGTCTTAATTTAAACATATTAGTTAGATACCTTTTATTTTATCTAAAAGCTCTTTTAAAAGTTCGTAAAACCCTAAGAGCTTGATTTTTGCGAAATAATATGTTGAGATAAGCAGTGGAATACACCCAAGGACAAGGATAGAATTCGAAAAGAAATGACCTTGAGGGAATATAAAAATTGCTATGCCAGCTAATATCACAAATCCTAAAAGAAATAGATATGCTTTTAAATTATCACTCATTTTGCATTACCTCCTCTAATGAGCAATTATTTTAAGGAAAACTATAAAGATATAGTTGCCGATAAAATAGCGTGGTCGGGGAAACCGACTTTATTTTGATAATTAGGATTTTCTAAGAATCTCCAAGAATAACACACATTAGAAATAGGAATATTTCCTATAATATGGTCTAATTTACAATATTTCCAAGAGTTCTCCTCAGACGGAGTATGTACAGTCAAACCTGCTTTATTCATTTCTGATTTTAGTAATGGATAGGAGTAAAATTCTCTAGGTTTACCTTGATAGGAATGAGTATCATCATTCTGCTTGAAAAAGCCATTATTAAAGTCACCTAGAATAATTGTGTTTTCATGAATTGGTAAATTGAAGATTAGCTTGTCTAGTTGTGTTTTTCTGTGTTTGAAATCTTCAAAAACATTTTCCCCTCCTATCTTGATACGAACTCCAATAATGTTTAATTCTTGTCCTTCAATTGTCGCTCTAACGTGTAAAAAGTTTGGATTATTATCATCATTATCGATAGTAATGACTTGGCAATCAGTAACTAAATCACTCTTTATTGCAATAAGAATTTCATTTCCAAAATCTATAGTACGCACATCTTCAAAGATTGTATAACCATTAGTTTGTAGGCTAGAACAGAATTGAAAATGATTATCTGTTTTCACGTACTCTGTCAGACAGATAATATCTGAATTTTGCTGAGCTAGTTCCTGCGCAATCATTTCAGGAATTTGTTTTCCTTTTCTTGAACGTAGATTTATATTCCAAGTGGATGCTGTAAGTTGTATCATAAAATTGCCTCCTAAAAGTTAGTCCGCAGGAGGAGGCACCTCCTCCTGCTATCATTCGAATCCATCAAAGATTTCTCCGAGTTCGTCTTCATCATAATAGCTTTCCAATTCCTCATAGAAGTAATCTAAAGCTTCTTGGTCAAAAAAGTTCATTGTTAGTCCTCCTCTCAGTGCTTTTTGTACATTTAAATTGTACAACATAAAAAGAAGAAAGTCAACAAAAAATATACTTTAATTTCCAAAATGTATAAATTGAGTAAAAAAAAAGAATAGGTAGCAGAATGGCTACCTATTTTATAAAATTATTTTTGAAATTCCATATGGTATCAGAAAGTAATTTGTGGTTGACTGGTGCAACGATTTCAAGAAGCTGTTTTTCTAGAATAGAGAATTTCTTGTCAAAATCTTTTTCAGGTTCTGAAATATCGTGATTTAATTGGGTCATCAATTCTGCTTTAAGAAGAAATTTAACACATACACCTAAAGTTACACTTTGAGTATTTGTAGCACTAGGCAATATTTCTTTATATTTTTTTATTCCTTCTGCTACTTCATCGGACAGTGCAACGTTCAATTTTAATTCCTTTTCTTCCACCGGATAAATATTTTTTAAAGAGATAGAGTTATCTTGTACAACTTTTGTCCAGTTTGTTACAGTCTTTGAATTTTGAAACGCACGCGTTAGAATGGTAGCTTTAGTTATATTGATACCTTCTGAAGTTTCATATTTCTCTTTTAGCATTCTTAAATAGTAGGCTGCTTCACCAGATATTCGGACTTGAAATTGTGTCATTATTAGTACCTCCGTATTGTATTATACCATTTGTACATTAAAAGGACAATGTATAAACGAATAATCTACCTTCTCGTTCAAGCATTTTACAAGTTTAGTAATCTTGCTGAAGATGTATTCCATGTGTTACGTTTAAAAAAGGGAATTAAAGTAATCTAGTTCCTAAAAAGTTACTAAAAACAAAAAAATTGTTTTTTTAAATAACAAAAATGGTTTTTTATAACGTTGATTATGCTGACTTATAAAGATATAAAATCTTAAACACCAAACTCAAAATCCAGTGTCCGCAAGGACGTGCCGGTTCGACCCCGGCCGCCGGTATAGTATAGAGTTAAGGAACGTTGTAAATCTTCGTTCCTTTTTTATATTATTTTTGGTATAATGATAGTTATTCAAATTTTATTTAGATTATGAAAGTGTAGGGAAGTATGTCTCGTTCTATCGATTTATTAAAACATCGGTATTTGAAAAATATTAAAGAAAATCCTAAATTGTTTATTGGAGTTGAGCTGGAATATCCTGTTGCAAATTTAGAAGGGGATGCTACAAATGTTGAAGTTATCAAATACTTATTCCGATATTTAGTTTCAACTTTGGATTTCACTGTAGAAAAGGTAGATGATTTTGGCAATCCTATCCAGTTAGTGGATCGGATAAGTCAGGATGCTATTTTATTTGAAGTTTCCTATACAACGATTGAGTTTGCATTTGGTAAGGCCGAAACAATTCAGGAGGTCGAAAATCGTTTTAATAATTATATGGATGTAATTCAGAGAAAATTAGGCGAATCCAATCATACTATCGTTGGCTGCGGTATTCATCCTGACTGGGATAAAAATGAGAATTGTCCAGTGGCTTATCCACGCTATCAGATGTTGATGGATTATTTGAATTTGAGTAGAAATGTTACTAAATCAGATTTACATCATTTCCCTGAATACGGAGCGTTTATTTGTGGGAGTCAGGTTCAGTTGGATGTTTCAAAGTCTAACTACTTACGAGTGATTAATGCTTTTACCCAAATTGAAGCAGTTAAGGCTTATTTATTTGCAAACTCTGAGTTTACAGGTACGGATTGGGATACGAAAATTGCAAGGGATATTTTCTGGGAAGAATCGATGCATGGTATCTATCCAGAAAATGTCGGGGTCAATGCTAGACTCTTTAAAGATGAGGAAGATTTTTTTGATTATCTAGATCATTCTGCAATTTTTACTGCGGAACGTGATGGGCAAACCTATTATTTTTATCCGATTCAGGCAAGGGATTATTTGGCTATGCCTGAAATCCAGGCATTTACTCTGAATGGGGATGAGGTTATTATTTACTCCCAAGAGAAGGATTTTGAAACTCATCGTAGTTATCAGTACCAAGACTTAACGACTCGAGGAACAGTTGAGTTTCGTAGTGTGTGTACTCAGCCTCTAGAGAGAACTTTCGCTTCTGCCGCCTTTCACTTGGGATTATTAGTTAATTTAGAGAAACTTGAATCTTACTTAGAAATCGCACCTTTCTTTAAAGCATTTGGGAGAAATTATAAGTCTTTAAGACGACAATTTTCTAAGAAAAAGCATATAGATGAGGAAGAATCTACGATTATTGAATTTTCCAAAGACTTACTCCTGCTAGCTGAGGAAGGACTAGTGATGAGAAATAAACAAGAAATGACCTACTTACAGCCTTTGAAAGAAGAATTGGGACTATAATTTCTCTTATAAAGGGAGAATTTTCTGAAAAATCATGATATAATGGAAGAGACTATAGATAAAGGATAGAGAGTAATGACATTAGTTTATCAATCAACGCGTGATGCCAACAATACAGTAACTGCTAGCCAAGCAATTTTGCAAGGTTTGGCAACGGATGGTGGTTTGTTTACACCGCTTACTTATCCAAAGGTAGATTTGGACTTTGACAAATTGAAAGATGCTTCTTATCAGGAAGTTGCTAAGTTAGTTTTGTCAGCATTTTTAGATGACTTTACAGCTGAGGAGTTGGACTACTGTATCAATAATGCCTACGATAGCAAGTTTGATACTCCAGCTATCGCACCATTAGTGAAATTAGACGGGCAATACAACTTGGAATTGTTCCATGGTTCAACGATTGCCTTTAAGGATATGGCCTTGTCTATTTTGCCATACTTTATGACAACAGCTGCTAAGAAGCATGGTTTGGAGAACAAGATTGTCATCTTAACAGCGACATCTGGTGATACTGGGAAAGCTGCTATGGCAGGGTTTGCGGATGTTCCTGGCACTGAGATTATCGTCTTTTATCCGAAGGATGGTGTCAGCAAGGTACAAGAGTTGCAAATGACCACTCAAACTGGCGACAATACTCATGTTATTGCTATTGATGGTAACTTTGACGATGCGCAAACCAACGTGAAGCATATGTTTAACGATGTAGCCCTTCGTGAAAAATTGGCTGCCAACAAGTTGCAATTTTCATCAGCTAACTCTATGAACATTGGTCGTTTGGTACCACAGATTGTTTATTATATTTATGCCTATGCTCAGTTGGTTAAGACTGGTGAAATTGTGGCTGGTGAAAAGGTTAACTTCACAGTGCCAACTGGAAACTTTGGTAATATCTTGGCTGCCTTTTATGCTAAGCAAATTGGTCTACCAGTTGGCAAATTAATCTGTGCTTCAAATGACAACAATGTTTTGACAGACTTCTTCAAGACACGTGTTTACGATAAGAAACGTGAGTTTAAAGTCACAACTAGTCCATCTATGGATATCTTGGTATCTTCAAATTTGGAGCGTTTGATTTTCCATCTTTTGGGTAATAATGCGGTTAAAACAGCTGAACTTATGAATGCCTTGAACACGCAAGGTCAATATGAGTTGACAGACTTTGATGCAGAGATTCTTAACCTCTTTGCAGCTGAATATGCGACTGAGGAAGAAACAGCGGCAGAAATCAAGCGTGTTTATGAGTCGGATTCTTATATCGAGGATCCACATACGGCGGTTGCCTCAACAGTTTATAAGAAATACCAAGCGGCTACTGGCGATGCGACTAAGACAGTGATTGCTTCAACAGCTAGTCCATACAAGTTCCCAGTAGTTGCAGTAGAAGCTGTAACAGGGAAAGTTGGCTTGACTGACTTTGAAGCCTTGGCTCAATTACATGAAATCTCAGGCGTTGCAGTACCACCAGCAGTTGATGGGCTTGAAACAGCTCCTGTTCGTCACAAGACAACAGTGGCAGCTGCTGACATGCAAGCAGCGGTTGAGGCTTATCTAGGACTTTAAGACAGAGGGAGTAAACTCGGTTGGGAAACCAACTGAGTTTCTTTTCATCAGGAGGAAGGATTGTTTAAGAAAAATAAAGACATTCTTAATATTGCATTGCCAGCTATGGGTGAAAACTTTTTGCAGATGCTCATGGGAATGGTGGACAGTTATTTGGTTGCTCATTTAGGATTGATAGCTATTTCGGGTGTATCAGTAGCCGGCAATATTATCACGATTTACCAGGCGATTTTCATTGCTCTTGGGGCAGCTATTTCTAGTGTTATTTCAAAAAGTTTGGGGCAGAAGGATCAATCTATGCTAGCCTATCACGTGACTGAGGCGTTGAAGATTACCGTACTATTAAGTTTCCTTTTAGGAGCTTTGTCCATCTTCGCTGGGAAAGAGATGATAGGATTTTTGGGGACGGAGAGAGATGTAGCTGAGAGTGGTGGACTCTACCTATCTTTGGTAGGAGGATCGATTGTTCTCTTAGGTTTGATGACGAGTCTGGGAGCCTTGATTCGTGCAACGCATAATCCACGTTTGCCTCTCTATGTTAGTTTTTTATCCAATGCCTTGAATATTCTTTTTTCAAGTCTAGCTATTTTTGTTCTGGATATGGGGATAGCTGGTGTTGCTTGGGGGACAATTCTGTCTCGTTTGGTAGGTCTTGTGATTTTGTGGTCGCAATTAAAGTTGCCTTTTGAGAAACCGACTTTTGGTTTAGATAAGGAACTATTGACTTTAGCTTTGCCAGCAGCTGGAGAGCGGCTTATGATGCGGGCTGGAGATGTAGTGATCATTGCCTTGGTCGTTTCTTTTGGAACGGAGGCAGTGGCTGGGAATGCAGTCGGAGAAGTCTTGACCCAGTTTAACTACATGCCTGCCTTTGGCGTTGCTACGGCAACGGTCATGCTGGTAGCTCGAGCAGTTGGAGAGGATAATTGGAAAAGAGTAGCTAGTTTGAGCAAGCAAACCTTTTGGCTTTCTCTTTTTCTCATGTTGCCCTTGACCTTTAGTATCTATGCCTTAGGAGTACCACTGACTCATCTCTATACGACTGATCCTCTAGCGGTTGAGGCTAGTGTTCTAGTGACACTTTTTTCACTACTTGGTACTCCTATGACGATAGGAACAGTCATCTATACAGCAGTCTGGCAGGGTTTGGGCAATGCTCGGCTTCCCTTTTATGCGACAAGTATAGGAATGTGGTGTATCCGCATTGGAACAGGATATCTGATGGGGCTTGTGCTTGATTGGGGCTTGCCTGGTATTTGGGCCGGAACCCTTTTGGATAATGGTTTTCGCTGGTTATTTCTACGTTACCGTTACCAGCGTTATATGAGCTTGAAAGGATAGGAAATGCAAAAAACAGCTTTTATTTGGGATTTAGACGGGACTTTATTGGACTCTTATGAAGCGATTTTATCAGGGATTGAGGAGACTTTTGGTCAGTTTTCTATTCATTATGATAAGGAGAAGGTGAGAGAGTTTATTCTCAAGTATTCTGTTCAGGATTTGCTTGTGCAGGTGGCGGAAGAGAGAAAACTGGATGTGGAAGTGCTAAATCAGGTGCGTGCTCAGAGTCTGGCTGAGAAGAATGCTCAGGTAGTTTTGATGCCAGGTGCGCGTGATGTGCTAGCTTGGGCAGAGGAATCAGGAATTCAGCAGTTTGTTTACACTCATAAGGGAGACAATGCTCTTACCATTCTCAGAGACTTGGGTTTGGAATCTTATTTTACAGAGATTTTAACCAGTCAGAGTGGCTTTGCGCGCAAACCTAATCCGGAAGCGGCTACCTATCTGTTAGACAAGTGTCAGTTGGATCCTGAGAAAACCTATTATATAGGGGATCGGACTCTGGATGTGGAATTTGCTCAGAATAGTGGGATTCAAAGTCTTAACTTTTTAGAGTCGTCTTATGGAGGCAATCACAAGATTCAAGCCTTAGCAGATATTTCCCGTATTTTTGAGGCTGAGCTATAAAAAGATTGTGTCAGTTTTGTGACAGAGACCTAACAAACTATTTCAAGTAACCGAGTTTGTTACAAGGAATAGACAGTTCTGTTAAATAGGCCCGAGAGGGCTTTTTTTCTGCATTTTTTGTGTTATCATAGACAGGTACTCATTTGAAAGGAATTTGAAAGAATGAAGAAAAGAATATTATTAGCCTCAACAGTAGCCTTGTCGTTTGCCCCAGTATTGGCAACCCAAGCAGAAGAACTTCTTTGGACTGCACGTAGTGTTGAGCAAATCCAAAATGATTTGACTAAAACGGATAACAAAACAAGTTATACCGTTCAGTATGGTGATACCTTGAGCACAATTGCAGAAGCCTTGGGTGTAGATGTCACAGTTCTTGCGAATTTGAATAAAATCACCAATATGGACCTGATTTTCCCAGAAACCGTTTTGACAACGACTGTCAATGAAGCAGAAGAAGTAACAGAAGTTGAAATCCAAACTCCTCGAGCAGCTTCTAGTGAGGAAGTGACAACTGCGACAGCAGATTTGACAACCAATCAAGTGACCGTTGATGCTCAAACTGTTCAGGTTGCAGATCTTTCTCAACCGATTGCAGAAGATCCAAAAGCGGTAGAAACTACAAGAACAAAAGAAGTGGCATCAAGTTCAGAAGTTGCAGAGACAGTTACTACTGCAGAAGAAGTCGCGCCATCTACAGGAAATTCTGTTTCAGAGAAGCAAATAGCCGAAACAAGCAATGCAGTTGCAGAAGCAGCTCCTCAGGCAACGACTCCAGCTGAGAAAGAGGAAACACAAGCAAGCCCTCAGGCTGAGTCAACAGTGGAAACAACTACAACTCCAGTAGAAGAAAAAGCAATAGAAACAACTGCAACAAGTTTAGAAGAAGTAAAAGAAGTAGCATCAAGTGAAGCTACACCAGCAGTTTCTACTTATCAACTAGAAGAGAAGAAAACAGTTTCAACAACTTACGCGGCTCCAGCAGCGCCCGATTATGCTGGACTTGCGGTAGCGAAATCTGAAAATGCAGGCCTTCAACCACAAACAGCTGCCTTTAAAGAAGAAATTGCTAACTTGTTTGGCATCACATCCTTTAGTGGTTACCGTCCAGGAGACAGTGGAGATCACGGAAAAGGTTTGGCTATCGACTTCATGGTACCAGAAAGCTCAGAACTAGGGGATAAGCTTGCGGAATACGCTATTCAAAACATGGCCAGCCGTGGAATTAGTTACATTATCTGGAAACAACGTTTCTATGCTCCATTCGATAGCAAATATGGACCAGCTAATACTTGGAACCCAATGCCAGACCGTGGTAGTGTGACAGAAAACCACTATGACCACGTTCACGTTTCAATGAATGGATAAACCAGACTTGGTAATATCATTTTGACGAATGAGATCTAGCTTTCGTGATAGGAAGCGAGTCTCGTTCGTTTTTTCTTTGTCATACTCTTCGAAAATCTCTTCAAACCACGTCAGTTTTATCTGCAATCTCAAAGCTGTGCTTTGAGCAACCTACGGATAGCTTCCTAGTTTGCTCTTTGATTTTCATTGAGTATCAATATGGATGGAAAATGGAAGTTACCATTTTGTAATGATTGAAGCAACATTCTTGCAATTTATTTTACTTTGTATTATATTTGATTAGTCAACTATTGATAAGTCAACAGAAAGAAGGAAGAAATGTTAGAGATTCAAGATTTACTTTATCAACTCCGCTTGTCTGAGCAAGCGAGCACGCAATTGTTTGAAAAAAGACTTGGGATTAGTTTGACACGGTATCAGATTTTATTATTTTTGTTGAAGCATTCCCCTTGTAATCAAATAGCGGTTCAGGAGCGTTTGAAGATTGATCAGGCCGCCTTGACACGACATTTCAAAATTCTGGAAAAGGAAGGTTTGGTGGAGCGTCATCGTAATCCTGAAAATCAGCGAGAAGTGTTGGTAGAGGCTACGAAGTATGCCAAGGAGCAGTTAGTGGTGAATCCTCCTCTGAAGCATATCAAGGTTAAAGAAGCGATGGAAAGTATCTTAACAGAGTCTGAAAGAACAGAACTCAGCCGTTTATTAAATAAATTGGTTTTGGGTATTGAGAATATAGAGATCTAAGGAGAAATAGATGTCAATTATTACAATCATTTTAGCAACGATCGTTGCTTTGGAGCATTTTTACATTTTTTATTTGGAAAGTATTGCAACGCAATCAGATGCGACTAGTCGTGTCTTTAACATGGACAAGGAAGAACTGGCTCGTCCGTCAGTAAGTTCATTGTTTAAAAATCAAGGGATTTATAATGCTTTGTTAGGAGTCTTTCTCTTGTATGGAATTTATTTCTCACAGAATTTAGAAATTGTGACTATTTTTGTTTTATTTGTGATTGGTGCTGCGGCTTATGGCTCTCTCACAGCAGATAAGAAAATTATTTTGAAGCAAGGTGGACCAGCTATTTTGGCCTTGATTAGTATTTTACTCTTTAAATAAGTTCAAAGGTCAATCTTAGTCTTTCTAGTCCTTTTCACTCCAGAATAAGGAAAATATGTTATACTTGTTTTTAAGAAAAAAGTCTCATTGAATTGGTTTTGAGGAGTTAGAAATGAAAGTATTAGTGACAGGTTTTGAGCCCTTTGGAGGGGAAAAGGTCAATCCAGCTTTGGAGGCCATTAAAGGTTTACCAGCTGAAATCCATGGTGCTGAGGTCCGTTGGTTAGAAGTGCCAACAGTCTTTCACAAATCGGCCCAAGTATTGGAAGAAGAGATGAGTCGTTATCAACCTGACTTTGTCCTTTGTATCGGCCAAGCAGGTGGAAGAACCAGCTTGACACCTGAGCGAGTAGCCATTAATCAAGACGATGCACGCATTCCTGATAACGAAGGTAATCAACCGATTGACCTTCCCATTCGCCCAGACGGTGCTCCGGCCTACTTTAGTAGTCTGCCGATTAAAGCGATGGTTCAAGCTATAAAAAAAGAGGGATTGCCGGCCTCTGTTTCTAATACGGCAGGGACTTTTGTCTGCAATCATTTGATGTATCAGGCCCTCTATTTGGTAGAAAAGAAATTTCCACATGTTAAGGCAGGTTTTATGCATATTCCTTATATGATGGAACAGGTGGTGAATCGACCGACTACCCCAGCTATGAGTTTAGTGGATATTAGGCGAGGGATAGAAGCGGCAATCGGCGCCATTATCGAACATGGAGATCAAGACCTCAAGTTGGTAGGCGGAGAAACTCATTGATAGAAAAAAGCTTGAGGGAAAACCTTCAAGCTTTTGGACGTTTTCGAGCCAATACTGCTCGGTAAAAAATCATTTTATTGATTTGAATGTAGGGTAGGAGTGAGAAACTAGCAATTCCAAAAGTAATCCAATTGAGGAAGTACCAAGGGAGGAGTTGTAGGTCTAGAATAAAGCGCTGAAATTTATAGCCTTTCATCAGGAAACGGCTGGTTTTAAGGATTTGTCCTGGTTTGGCTTGTCCTAAATCTAGGGTGTCACAGAGGAGAAATTCTACCTGCGAATAGGCATAGTATTGTGGAATATAGAGACTATTTCCGACAATCATCAAGAGTATACTTGCTAGAAAGTAAAGACCAAAGGTCATGAGGAAACGCTCGGTTTCAATTGACGTGAGATCCAGATTGGGAAACTCAGGGTGAAGGACAACGAATTTCTTTGCTAGAAAGCTACTGTAAAAAAGAAAGTAAATTCCGAGTAAACTAGGAATGCTCCATAAAAAGAGATAGAAACGTTTGAGAAGTAGAGTCAAAAAGGTTTGTGAAAAGTGTGCTTCGTTAAAGAGAGTAAGACTATTTTTGACGGATAGTTCTGTATCTGGATTCTTGATGAGTTTTAGGGTTGTATAGACTGAACTGGTTAGAAGAATATCTCCGATAAAGGAGACTAATAGTGGAAAAAGATAGGCTTGGAATACATGACCAAGCACGCTTAAAAAGGATTGATCTAAAATAGACTCGTTGATACGCTCTAAGGGATTGAGGAAGCCAGACAAGATGACCAGTATACTAGGTAAGAGATAGACGAGAAAGAGGCGGGGATTTTCAGCCTGAAATTGTCTGGCTTGCAGACGAACGGTTTTTAAATTAATTTTTGGGTATTTCATTCTCTCATTATACCATAAATAGTACATAGCTTGCTAATCCTTTGAAAACAGTGGACGTCTAGCATGTTAACCAAAAGTGAATACGATATTGAATACGACTTTACTTTTAGCTGGAGCGGATGAAATCCATGAGCTGGTCAACTACTTCAACACGTTGATTATCATTGATGTGGGTATACATATCAAGGGTGATTTGAACATTATTATGACCAAGTCTATCTGAAATGATTTTCGCTGTAACACCAGCTTCAAATAGGAGGGAAGCGTGCGTATGTCTAAACCCGTGAGGCGAAATTTTTTTAAGATTATTGTGTTTACGAAAGAATCTTAAAAGTTTCACTTTCATAGTTGCAGCTAAAAGCCATCCCCCGCCATTGTTCGTAAAAATATAATTCGAATCATGCTTATAAGGCACACCAGCCTGGAAATATTCTTTTATTTGCTGACGTTTCCAGAGTTTTAATACATTCAGCGTTTCATAGTCTAAAGTGATAATCCTCTTACTTCTTTTGGATTTGTTGTTCAGGAGCCAAACTGTGCCAGTTTGAACCGTCGAAGAGACAAAGCTCTACTTGATATTCTTCGCAGAGTTTAGCGAGTGTCATAGTTCTCCTTCGTTATTTATAAACATCTCTGCGGTGGGCGATTTCCACGGCTAGGGCGACTAGTTTATCGTCTTGGATATCACAGATGATACGGTAATTCTCTACTCTGTATCGCCAGTAACCTGCAAGGTTGGCTTTTAGTGCTTTTCCGTGTTGTCGTGGATTGGTCGTGTTTTCAATATTTTTAGCAAGCCAGGATAGGATTTGTTTTCTTGTTGGGGTATCTAGTTTTTTAAGTTGCTTGAGAGCCTTTTTATCAATATCTAGCCGATACATTAAGCAATATCCTCTCGAGTTAGTCCTAGTTCATCCAAGACCTCATCCATGGTATAAGTAACTGGGTCGGCTAAATACTCCATATAGGCTTGGTCGGCTGCTCGTGCGTCTTCGATATCTTCCATGAGTGCCATGAAGTCGTCAAAATCCATGGTCGTTGTATCGATACCGTGTTTGTTTAAGTAGTCCGTGATGTAGGAATTTTTTTCTGTGAAGTTGATAGTGATAGTCATTAGCGTTCTCCTTTGCTTTTGAAGTGGGCGGATAGGACGGATGTAATGAAGTCGATATCATCTTCATTTAGTGGTTTCCCGTCAAATAACATGGTGTTGGCTGCTGCTTTGCGTAAGTCTATGATTTGTCCGTTTACTTGAGCAAATTCATCACTCCCAGCGATAGCAGGGGTATCTGTTCGTCCGAGCAGGTAGTCGGTGGATACATTGAAGTAGTCAGCGATTTCTGAAATTCTTTCAGTGGATGGTTTTGAATTTTTTAGATTATAAATAGTATTCTTACTGTACCCAAGTTTTTCTTCCAATGAATTTATTGAAAATCCTTGCTTTTTGGCAAGTTCTTTAATTCTGTCAAATGTCTGAAACATTGATTTGTCAACCTTTCTGAGAATATGACAAAAACATTTAATATTTCTCATTAAAAAATAGAAAAGTTGATTCGAGGCATTATAATAGTTTTTGTAAGTTAATGAGTTAGTAAAAAACGAAGTCAAAACTTATCTAAAAATAAATAGCTTTGGCGAGCGAATAAGTTGATAGATGTAATGTTTTATCAAGTTTTTAATTATGCTTTCATTTTAATGATATACATTAAATTTGTCAAGCATTATACACCATAGTTCGTGACAGTTCCGGCTTTTTTTGATAAAATCATACAGTATGCCCTTAGGCACAAAGTATGAACTGGGACTGTTTTTCCCAGCTTCGGAGGTAAAAAATGTCAGATTCACCAATCAAATATCGTTTGATTAAGAAAGAAAAACACACAGGAGCTCGTCTGGGAGAAATCATCACTCCCCACGGCACCTTCCCGACGCCTATGTTTATGCCAGTTGGAACTCAAGCCACTGTCAAAACTCAGTCGCCTGAAGAATTGAAGGAGATGGGTTCGGGAATTATCCTATCAAACACCTATCATCTCTGGCTTCGCCCTGGAGATGAACTCATCGCACGCGCAGGTGGTCTCCACAAGTTCATGAATTGGGACCAGCCTATTTTGACAGATAGTGGTGGTTTTCAGGTTTATTCCTTAGCAGATAGCCGTAATATCACAGAAGAAGGTGTAACTTTTAAAAACCATCTCAATGGTTCTAAGATGTTCCTATCACCAGAAAAAGCCATCTCTATTCAGAATAATCTGGGCTCAGACATCATGATGTCCTTTGACGAATGTCCTCAGTTTTATCAGCCTTATGACTACGTTAAGAAATCAATCGAGCGTACCAGTCGTTGGGCTGAGCGTGGTTTGAAGGCTCACCGTCGTCCGCATGACCAAGGGCTATTTGGGATTGTTCAAGGGGCAGGATTTGAAGACCTTCGCCGCCAATCGGCTCATGACCTTGTCAGCATGGACTTCCCAGGCTACTCTATTGGTGGTTTGGCAGTGGGAGAAACCCACGAAGAGATGAATGCGGTCTTGGACTTTACAACTCAACTGCTACCTGAAAACAAACCTCGCTATTTGATGGGTGTGGGAGCGCCAGACAGCTTGATTGATGGGGTGATTCGTGGGGTGGATATGTTTGACTGTGTCTTGCCGACTCGTATCGCTCGTAATGGGACTTGTATGACCAGTCAAGGTCGTTTGGTTGTCAAAAATGCTCAGTTTGCTGAGGACTTTACACCACTGGATCCTGAATGTGATTGCTACACATGTAAGAACTACACACGCGCCTACCTTCGTCACCTGCTCAAGGCCGATGAAACCTTTGGTATCCGCTTGACTAGCTACCACAATCTTTACTTCTTGCTTAACCTGATGAAGCAAGTGCGACAAGCCATCATGGATGACAATCTTTTGGAATTCCGTGAGTATTTTGTGGAAAAATATGGCTATAATAAATCAGGGCGTAATTTCTAAAATGGAATTGATATAAGCTAAAAATCCTAAGTTTTCTCTTAGGATTTTTCTTCTTTTTTTGATAGAATAAAGTGTACAATGAAAGGAAGAATAAACTCGTATGCGCATTAAATGGTTTTCCTTGATTAGGATTACAGGTTTACTTTTTGTACTCTTGTATCACTTCTTTCAGACCATCTTTCCTGGAGGATTTTTCGGGGTAGATGTTTTTTTCACATTTTCAGGTTTCCTGATTACAGCTCTACTCATCGAAGAATTTTCTAAAAATCATGAAATTGATTTGATAGGATTTTTTAGGAGACGTTTTTATCGGATTGTGCCACCTGTGGTTTTGATGGTCTTGGTAACCATGCCTTTTACCTTTCTAGTTCGCCAAGATTATGTGGCTGGAATTGGGGGTCAGATTGCGGGTGTTTTAGGTTTCATGACCAACTTCTATGAACTTCTAACAGGTGGGAGTTATGAATCACAGTTCATTCCTCATTTGTTTGTTCATAATTGGAGCTTGGCCGTTGAGGTTCACTACTATATCCTCTGGGGATTGGCAGTTTGGTTCTTATCTAAACAGTCCAAATCAAATGGTCAGTTGAGGGGAATGGTTTTTCTCTTATCAGCTGCTACCTTCTTGATTAGTTTCTTCTCCATGTTTATTGGTAGTTTTCTAGTAACCTCTTATTCCTCTGTTTACTTCTCCAGTTTAACTCATGTTTATCCATTCTTTTTGGGAAGTGTATTAGCAACTATCGTAGGCGTTCGTCAGACGACTTCCCTAGTTAAGCAGTTGGATAAAATCTGGGATTTACGCAAGACCCTTTTAGTTTTTGCAGGAGGTTTTGGTTTCTTACTCATTTTGACCTTCTTTGTCAAATTTACCTATCTCTTTGCCTATCTTATGGGCTTCTTGCTTGCCAGCCTTGCAGCCCTTGCTATGATTCTGGCAGCGCGTGTCTTACATGAAAAGACTCCTAACGTGCAGGAGCCAAAGATGATTAGCTTTTTAGCAGATACTAGTTATGCGGTTTATCTCTTCCATTGGCCTTTCTACATTATTTTTTCACAGTTGACATCAAATCTTTTTGCTGTGTTACTGACTTTGATTTTTTCTTATGGATTTGCCAGTCTTTCATTTTATGTATTGGAGCCGTGGATTGCAGGCAAGAACACACCTATTTTACAAACTATTCGTCCCCTGCCTTATATTCACGCAATTCTTGCAACAAGTACAGGAATCTTGGCCTTCATTGTCTTCTTAGTGACTTTGTTGGCACCACAAGTGGGAGCGTTTGAGACAGACTTGACTGTCAATGGTTTGAAGCAAGCTGCAACAAATATTAGCCAAACCAAGGTGATGACAGAACGGGCAGATGCAAACAGTTTGGGAATTGCTGATGGCACTATATTAATTGGTGACTCAGTGGCTTTAAGGGCAAATACAGCACTACAGACAGCCCTTCCTGGAGCACAGATTAACGCGCAGGTCAGCAGAACAACCAAGACTGCCAATGAAATCATGCTAAATAATAGCCAGAATAAATTTTTACCTAAGATGGTGGTCATTGCAACAGGGGTAAATAATCCTGAAAATTACAAGGATGACTGGGATAGTATCGTAAAAAATCTTCCTAAGGGCCACCATATGGTTTTGGTGACTCCTTATGAGGGAGATAAGACAAAAGAGACCTATGCCATCGTTGAGAAGGCTGCTGCCTATATGAGAGAATTGGCAGAGAAGACTCCTTATATCACCATTGCTGATTGGAATCAAGTTGCTAAGGAACATCCAGAGATCTGGACAGGAACAGACCAAGTCCATTTCGGAAGTGACACTAGTAAAATTGAAGCAGGAGCAAAATTGTATGCAGATACCATTGCTACAGCCTTGCAAACAGCTCAAGACAAGCCAGTCAAATCAAAATAACTTGTATTAAAAAGAGAAGAGTTGGAGAAATCCAGCTCTTTTAAAATATCTCTAGAAAATAGGTCTATACCATTTACAAATGAATCAGAAAAGTTTATAATGTAATTGACATAATAAATATCAAAAGTAATCTTTTAAGGAGGTCATTATTATGCCTAATTACGTTAAAGCGGATCAGTTTTTCTATCCATTTGGCATTCGTCGCGGTGGGTACTTAGAACTTGTTGATTGCAAATTTGGGAAACATGTGGATCAAATTCCTGAAGGAGCAGAGGTTCTTGACTATACTGGTTATAGCATTGCACCAGGTCTTGTGGATACTCATATTCATGGATATGCAGGTGTAGATGTGATGGACAACAATATTGAAGGTACATTGCATACTATGAGTGAAGGACTTCTTAGTACCGGTGTTACCAGTTTCTTGCCCACAACTTTAACAGCCACTTATGAGCAATTGCTTGCAGTCACTGAAAATCTTGGAAACCATTATAAAGAAGCAACAGGTGCTAAGATTCGTGGGATTTATTATGAAGGTCCATATTTCACAGAAACTTTTAAGGGGGCACAAAATCCAACTTATATGAGAGACCCGGGTGTTGAGGAGTTTCATTCTTGGCAGGATGCTGCAAAAGGGATGCTAAATAAAATCGCTATTGCACCAGAACGTGATGGGGTGGAAGATTTTGTACGTACTATTACAGGTGAAGGTGTGACAGTTGCACTTGGACACTCAGATGCGACATTTGAACAAGCTAAGAAGGCAGTTGATGCTGGAGCTAGTGTATGGGTACATGCCTATAATGGGATGCGTGGTTTAACACACCGCGAACTAGGTATGGTAGGAGCTATGTATGAGCTCCCACATACTTACGCAGAATTGATTTGTGATGGTTATCACGTAGATCCAAAAGCTTGTGAGATTTTACTTAAGCAAAAGGGGACAGAAAACATCGCTCTTATTACGGACTGTATGACAGCTGGTGGGCTTGAAGACGGTGACTATATGTTGGGAGAATTCCCTGTTGTAGTAGCAAATGGAACTGCACGTCTCAAATCTACTGGTAATTTGGCAGGTTCTATCCTCAAACTTAAAGATGGTATGAGAAATGTAGTCGAGTGGGGTATTGCGAATCCGCATGAAGCAGTCATGATGGCCAGCCTCAACCCAGCTAAATCCGTTCACATTGACGATGTCTGTGGTCAAATCCGTGAAGGCTACGACGCAGACTTTATCGTATTAGATAAAGATTTGGAATTGGTAGCAACCTACCTAGACGGTGTGAAACGTTATCAAGCATAAGATAAAAAAGCAGAAGTTAGACTAGCTTCTGCTTTTTTATCTACGTTACTTTACCGGTAAATAAAAAAGTTAAAAAAATCACAAAAAAACTTGAATAAACAAATGAAAAGGCTTACAATTATATTATAAATAGTACAAATAAAAAAACGGAGGAGTACATTATGAAAGCCTATACTTATGTTAAACCAGGACTTGCTTCTTTTGTTGACGTAGACAAACCAGTTATTCGCAAGCCAACTGACGCTATTGTGCGTATCGTAAAAACCACTATTTGTGGAACAGACCTCCATATTATCAAAGGGGATGTTCCCGCTTGCCAAAGTGGTACCATTCTTGGTCACGAAGGGATTGGGATTGTTGAAGAAGTTGGAGAAGGAGTTTCTAATTTCAAAAAAGGCGACAAGGTCTTGATTTCTTGTGTCTGTGCCTGTGGTAAATGCTACTACTGTAAAAAAGGAATTTATGCCCACTGTGAAGACGAAGGGGGCTGGATTTTCGGTCACTTGATTGATGGTATGCAGGCTGAATATTTACGTGTCCCTCATGCAGATAACACTCTTTACCATACTCCAGAAGACTTGTCAGACGAAGCCTTGGTTATGCTATCAGACATTCTGCCTACTGGATATGAAATTGGTGTCTTAAAAGGGAAAGTAGAACCTGGTTGCAGCGTAGCCATTATTGGTTCAGGTCCAGTTGGATTGGCTGCTCTTTTGACAGCTCAATTCTATTCACCAGCTAAATTGATTATGGTAGATCTAGACGATAACCGCTTGGAAACTGCCCTATCATTTGGTGCGACTCATAAGGTTAATTCTTCAGACCCTGAAAAAGCCATTAAAGAAATTTATGATTTGACAGGTGGTCGTGGTGTAGACGTAGCTATTGAAGCTGTTGGTATTCCTGCAACATTTGATTTCTGTCAAAAGATTATCGGTGTAGACGGAACAGTTGCTAACTGTGGTGTACATGGTAAACCAGTCGAATTCGATTTGGACAAACTTTGGATTCGCAACATTAATGTAACAACTGGTTTGGTATCTACAAATACAACTCCACAATTGTTGAAAGCACTTGAAAGTCATAAGATTGAACCAGAAAAATTGGTAACTCACTATTTCAAACTCAGTGAAATTGAAAAAGCCTACGAAGTCTTCAGTAAGGCAGCAGACCACCATGCAATTAAGGTCATTATCGAAAACGATATCTCAGAAGTCTAGGTAGTAAAAATATTTTGGAATACAAGCAAATAGAAATTCAGTCATCCATCAGATGGCTGGATTTTTTATCAAGAAATTAAGAAATGAGCATATTTCTTTCCTTGTCTAGCGGAATTAGTTATAATATACGGTACAAAGGAATGAATGAATATGTATCGTGTTATAGAAATGTACGGAGATTTTGAACCGTGGTGGTTCTTAGAAGGTTGGGAAGAAGATATTGTAGCAAGTAGAAAATTTGACCAGTATTATGATGCTCTCAAATACTACAAAACTTGCTGGTTTAGATTGGAACAAGAATCCCCTCTTTATAAAAGTAGAAGTGATTTGATGACCATTTTTTGGGATCCAGAAGACCAACGCTGGTGTGATGAATGTGATGAGTATTTACAACAATACCATTCTTTGGCTCTTTTGCAGGATGAGCAGGTTATTCCAGATGAAAAACTACGCCCAGGCTATGAAAAACAAACAGGTAAGGAAAGGCACCGTTCTTGCCGTATGAAATTAAAATAGAGAAAAAGTAACTTTTTTTGGAGTTGCTTTTTATTTTTTCCAAATCTTTGCGAATAGTATAGGTGAGGAGGTAAGTATGGTTCAAGAAATTGCACAAGAAATCATTCGGTCGGCTCGGAAAAAAGGGGCGCAGGATATTTATTTTGTCCCTAAGCTCGACGCCTATGAGATTCATATGAGAATAGGAGACGAGCGTTGTAAAATCGGTTGTTATGACTTTGAAAAATTTGCGGCTGTCATCAGTCATTTCAAGTTTGTGGCGGGTATGAATGTGGGAGAAAAGAGACGTAGTCAACTTGGTTCCTGTGATTATGAATATGACCAGAAGATGGCGTCCCTACGTTTGTCTACTGTAGGCGATTATAGAGGGCATGAGAGTTTAGTCATTCGCTTGTTGCACGATGAGGAGCAAGATTTACATTTTTGGTTTCAGGATATTGGAGAACTGGGTAAGCAGTACAGGCAACGGGGACTCTATCTTTTTGCTGGTCCAGTCGGAAGTGGCAAGACAACCCTGATGCACGAATTGGCCAAGTTCCTCTTTAAAGGACAGCAAGTCATGTCTATCGAAGATCCTGTCGAAATCAAGCAGGACAACATGCTCCAATTACAGTTGAATGAAGCGATCGGACTTACCTATGAAAATCTCATCAAGCTTTCCCTACGGCATCGGCCAGATCTCCTGATTATCGGAGAAATTCGGGACAGCGAGACGGCGCGTGCAGTGGTCAGAGCCAGTTTGACAGGTGCGACAGTCTTTTCAACCATTCACGCCAAGAGTATTCGAGGTGTTTATGAGCGCCTACTGGAGTTGGGTGTGAGTGAGGAGGAATTGGCAGTCGTTCTGCAAGGAGTCTGCTACCATAGATTAATAGGGGGAGGAGGAATCGTTGACTTTGCAAACAAAGACTACCAAGAACACCAGCCAACTAGTTGGAATGAACAGATTGACCAGCTTCTTAAAGACGGACATATCACAAGCCTTCAGGCTGAAACGGAAAAAATTAGCTACAGCTAAGCAAAAAAATATCATCACCCTGTTTAACAATCTCTTTTCCAGCGGTTTTCATCTGGTGGAGACTATCTCCTTTTTAGATAGGAGTGCTTTGTTGGACAAGCAGTGCGTGACCCAGATGCGCACGGGCTTGTCTCAGGGGAAATCATTCTCAGAAATGATGGCTAGTTTGGGATTTTCAAGTGCCATTGTCACTCAGTTATCCCTAGCGGAAGTCCATGGAAATCTCCACTTGAGTTTGGGAAAGATAGAAGAATATCTAGACAATCTGGCCAAGGTCAAGAAAAAATTAATTGAAGTAGCGACCTATCCTTTGATTTTACTGGGATTTCTTCTCTTAATTATGCTGGGGCTACGTAGCTACCTACTACCACAACTGGATAGTAGTAATATTGCCACCCAAATTATCGGAAATCTGCCACAAATCTTTCTAGGAATGGTAGGATTTGTTTCCATACTTGTCCTTTTAGCACTCACTTTTTATAAAAGAAGTTCTAAGATGCGCGTCTTTTCTATCTTAGCACGCATTCCTTTTCTTGGAATCTTTGTGCAGACTTATCTGACAGCTTATTATGCGCGTGAATGGGGTAATATGATTTCGCAGGGAATGGAGCTGACGCAGATTTTTCAAATCATGCAGGAACAAGGTTCCCAGCTCTTTAAAGAAATCGGTCAAGATTTAGCTCAATCCCTACAAAATGGCCGCGAATTTTCTCAAACCATAGCAAC
Organism: Streptococcus sp. K0074; assembly: GCF_048843365.1. Taxonomy (GTDB): domain Bacteria; phylum Bacillota; class Bacilli; order Lactobacillales; family Streptococcaceae; genus Streptococcus; species Streptococcus mitis_BM. The sequence goes on along the minus strand of NZ_CP184836.1, from coordinate 40,252 downwards.
CTATCCTTTCTTTAAAAAAGAGTTGAGTCTCATCATCGAGTATGGTGAAGTCAAGTCCAAGCTGGGGAGTGAGTTGGAAATCTATGCTGAAAAAACTTGGGAAGCCTTTTTTACCCGAGTTAACCGCACCATGAATTTGGTGCAGCCACTGGTTTTTATCTTTGTGGCACTGATTATCGTTTTACTTTATGCGGCAATGCTCATGCCCATGTATCAAAATATGGAGGTAAATTTTTAACATGAAAAAAATGATGACATTCTTGAAAAAAGCTAAGGTTAAAGCTTTTACACTTGTGGAGATGTTAGTGGTCCTTTTAATCATCAGCGTGCTTCTCTTGCTCTTTGTACCTAATTTGACCAAGCAAAAAGAGGCGGTCAATGACAAAGGAAAAGCTGCTGTTGTTAAGGTGGTGGAAAGCCAGGCAGAGCTTTATAGCTTAGATAAAAATGAAGATGCTAGCCTAAGTAAGTTACAAGCAGATGGGCGAATCACAGAAGAACAGGCTAAAGCTTATAAAGAATACCATGCTAAACAAAATACCAGTCAAACCGTTGCAGATTAAGGCCTTTACCATGCTGGAAAGTCTCTTGGTTTTGGGTCTTGTGAGTATCCTTGCCTTGGGCTTATCTGGCTCTGTCCAGTCCACTTTTGCGGCGGTAGAGGAGCAGATTTTCTTTATGGAATTTGAAGAACTCTATCGGGAAACCCAAAAACGCAGTGTAGCCAGTCAGCAAAAGACTAGTCTAAACTTAGATGGGCAGACGATTAGCAATGGCAGTCAAAAGTTGACAGTTCCTAAAGGAATTCAGGCACCATCAGGACAAAGTATCACATTTGACCGAGCTGGGGGCAATTCGTCCCTGGCTAAGGTTGAATTTCAGACCAGCAGAGGAGCGATTCGTTATCAATTATATCTAGGAAATGGAAAAATTAAACGCATTAAGGAAACAAAAAATTAGGGCAGTAATTTTACTAGAAGCAGTAGTTGCTCTAGCTATCTTTGCCAGCATAGCAACCCTCCTTTTGGGACAAATTCAGAAAAATAGACAAGAAGAAGCAAAAATCTTGCAAAAGGAAGAAGTCTTGCGTGTAGCTAAGATGGCTCTGCAGACAGGTCAAAATCAGGTAAACATAAACGGAGTGGAGATTCAGGTGTTTTCTAGTGAAAAGGGATTGGAGGTTTACCATGGTTCAGAACAGTTGTTGGCTATCAAAGAGCCATAAGGTCAAGGCTTTTACCTTGTTGGAATCCCTGATTGCCCTCATTGTCATCAGTGGAAGCTTACTCCTCTTTCAAGCCATGAGTCAGCTCCTCATTTCAGAAGTTCGCTACCAGCAACAAAGCGAACAAAAAGAGTGGCTCTTGTTTGTGGACCAGTTGGAGGCAGAATTAGACCGTTCGCAGTTCGAAAAAGTGGAGGGCAACCGCCTCTATATGAAGCAGGATGGTAAGGATATCGCTATAGGTAAGTCAAAATCGGATGATTTTCGGAAAACCGATGCCAGTGGACGGGGTTATCAGCCTATGATTTATGGGCTTAAATCCGCGCAGATTACAGAGGACAATCAACTGGTGCGCTTTCGTTTCCAGTTCCAAAAAGGCTTAGAAAGGGAGTTCATCTATCGTGTGGAAAAAGAAAAAAGTTAAGGCAGGTGTTCTCCTCTATGCGGTCACCATAGCAGCCATCTTTAGTCTTTTGTTACAATTTTACTTGAACCGACAAGTCGCCCACCATCAAGACTACGCTTTAAATAAAGAAAAGTTGGTTGCTTTTGCTATGGCCAAGCGAACCAAAGATAAGGTTGATAAGGAAAGTGGGGAACAGACCTTTAATCTAGGTCAGGTGAGCTATCAAAATAAGAAAACAAGCTTGGTGACGACGGTTCGTACGCCTAAGAGCCAATATGAGTTTGTGTTTCCTTCAATCAAAATCAAAGAAGAGAAAACGGATAAAAAGGAAGAGGTAGCGACTAGTTCAAGTGAAGAAGTGGAGAAGAAAAAATCAGAAAAGAAGCCTGAAAAGAAAGAGAATTCCTAGCCAACCAAGCTACTTTGTGCTAAACTAAAGATATGAAACATGATTTTAACCACAAAGCAGAAACTTTTGATTCCCCTAAAAATATCTTCCTTGCAAACTTGGTTTGTCAAGCAGTCGAGAAACAGATTGATCTTCTATCAGACAAAGAAATTTTGGATTTCGGTGGAGGGACGGGTCTATTAGCCTTGCCCCTAGCCAAGCAGGCTAAATCTGTAACATTGGTGGATATTTCGGAGAGAATGCTGGAGCAAGCTCGCTTGAAAGCGGAGCAGCAAGACATCAAGAATATCCAGTTTTTGGACCAAGATTTACTGGAAAAACCCTTGGAGAAAGAGTTTGATCTCATTGTTGTTTGTCGGGTTCTTCATCATATGCCTGATTTGGATGCGGCTCGCTCACTGTTTCATCAACATTTGAAGGAAGATGGACAACTCCTACTTGCTGATTTTACCAAGACAGAAGCTAACCATCATGGATTTGAATTGCCTGAACTGGAAAACAAGCTAATTCAGCACGGTTTTTCATCTGTGCATAGTCAGATCCTCTATAGCGCTGAAGACCTGTTTCAAGGAAATTACTCAGAACTCTTTTTTACAGTAGCCCAAAAATCACTCGCCTAGTCAGGGAGTGATTTTTCTATAAGGATGGAAAAAAGAAGGGAAATTTGATAAGATAGGAATATGGATTTTGAAAAAATTGAACAAGCTTATACGTATTTACTAGAGAATGTCCAAGTCATCCAAAGTGATTTGGCAACCAACTTTTATGACGCTTTGGTGGAGCAAAATAGCATCTATCTGGATGGTGAAACTGAGCTAGAACAGGTCCGAGAGAACAATCAAGCCCTTAAGCGTCTAGCACTACGCAAAGAAGAATGGCTCAAGACCTACCAGTTTCTCTTGATGAAGGCTGGGCAAACAGAACCCTTGCAGGCCAATCACCAGTTTACACCGGATGCTATTGCTTTGCTTTTGGTGTTTATTGTGGAAGAGCTGTTTAAAGAGGAGGAAATCACTATCCTCGAAATGGGTTCTGGCATGGGAATTCTGGGGGCTACTTTCTTGACCTCGCTTGCTAAAAAAGTGGATTACTTGGGAATGGAAGTGGATGATTTGCTGATTGATTTGGCGGCTAGTATGGCAGATGTGATTGGTTTGCAGGCTGGCTTTGTCCAAGGAGATGCCGTTCGTCCACAAATGCTCAAAGAAAGTGACGTGGTCATTAGCGACTTGCCTGTCGGTTATTATCCTGATGATGCCGTTGCGTCGCGCCATCAAGTTGCTTCTAGTCACGAACATACTTACGCTCATCACTTGCTCATGGAACAAGGGATTAAGTATCTCAAGTCAGACGGATACGCTATTTTTCTAGCTCCGAGTGATTTGTTGACCAGTCCTCAAAGTGATTTGTTGAAAGGCTGGTTGAAAGAGGAGGCAAGTCTGACTGCTATGATTAGTCTGCCTGAAAATCTCTTTGCTAATGCCAAACAATCTAAGACTATTTTTATCTTACAGAAGAAAAGTGAAATAGCAGTTGAGCCTTTTGTTTATCCACTTGCTAGCTTGCAGGATGCAAGTGTTTTAATGAAATTTAAAGAAAATTTTCAAAAATGGACTCAAGGTACTGAAATATAAAATAGATTTTGTTATAATAGATGAAAACGCTTAAAAAGGGGTATCATGTTATGACAAAAACAATTGCAATCAATGCGGGAAGTTCAAGTTTGAAATGGCAATTATACTTAATGCCAGAAGAAAAAGTATTGGCGAAAGGTTTGATTGAACGTATCGGTTTGAAAGATTCAATTTCAACTGTAAAATTTGATGGTCGTTCTGAGCAACAAATTTTGGATATCGAAAATCATACACAAGCTGTTAAAATCTTATTGGATGACTTGATTCGTTTCGATATTATCAAGGCTTATGATGAGATTACAGGTGTTGGACACCGTGTTGTTGCAGGTGGAGAATATTTCAAAGAATCAACAGTCGTTGAGGGAGATGTTTTAGAAAAAGTTGAAGAGTTGAGCTTGTTGGCTCCTCTCCACAATCCAGCCAATGCAGCAGGTGTTCGTGCCTTCAAGGAGTTGTTGCCAGACATTACCAGTGTAGTTGTTTTTGATACTTCATTCCACACAAGTATGCCAGAGAAAGCTTATCGCTACCCTCTCCCAACAAAATATTACACAGAAAACAAGGTTCGTAAATATGGTGCCCACGGTACAAGTCACCAGTTTGTAGCAGGAGAAGCCGCAAAACTTTTGGGACGTCCATTAGAAGACTTGAAATTGATTACTTGCCACATCGGTAATGGTGCTTCTATTACAGCTGTTAAGGGTGGTCAATCTGTCGATACTTCAATGGGATTCACTCCACTTGGTGGTGTGATGATGGGAACTCGTACAGGGGATATTGACCCAGCTATCATTCCTTATTTAATGCAATATACAGAGGACTTTAACACGCCTGAGGATATTAGTCACGTCCTTAATCGTGAATCAGGGCTTATGGGTGTTTCAGGCAAATCTAGTGATATGCGCGATGTGATTGCTGCTATGGAAGAAGGGGACCACGATGCCACTTTAGCCTATGAAATGTATGTTGACCGTATCCAAAAACATATCGGTCAATACCTTGCAGTCTTAAATGGAGCAGATGCTATTATCTTTACTGCAGGTATCGGTGAAAATGCTGCAAATGTGCGTGAAGATGTTATCTCAGGTATCTCTTGGTTTGGTTGTGATGTTGACCCAGAAAAGAACGTCTTTGGTGTGACAGGAGACATCTCAACAGAGGCAGCGAAGATCCGTGTATTGGTTATTCCAACTGATGAAGAATTGGTCATTGCCCGTGACGTTGAACGCTTGAAAAAATAAGTAAAACTAGAAAAAATATTTAGTACAAGGAGTTGGGAAAGAGATTTTTCCAGCTTCTTTTTCTGATGAAATTGTGCAAAACCTTGCTATGATTGGCTTTTTTGAAAAATATGGTATAATAGTAGTAATTTAATAGATGGAGTTGAGTTTTGAAGAAAAACTTTCGTGTAAAAAGAGAGAAAGATTTTAAGGCGATTTTCAAGGAGGGGACAAGTTTTGCCAATCGCAAATTTGTTGTCTACCAATTAGAAAATCAGAAAAACCATTTTCGAGTAGGTCTATCAGTTAGCAAAAAACTAGGGAATGCCGTCACTAGAAATCAAATTAAGCGACGAATTCGACATATTATCCAGAATGCAAAAGGGAGTCTGGTAGAAGATGTCGACTTTGTTGTCATTGCTCGAAAAGGAGTCGAAACCTTGGGATACGCAGAGATGGAGAAAAATCTACTCCACGTATTAAAATTATCAAAGATTTACCAGGAAGGAAATGGGAGTGAAAAAGAAACTACAGTTGACTAGTTTGCTAGGACTGTCCCTATTGATCATGACAGCCTGTGCAACAAATGGGACAACTAGCGATATTACAGCCGATTCGGCTGATTTTTGGAGTAAATTTGTTTACTTCTTTGCGGAAATCATTCGCTTTTTATCGTTTGATATCAGTATCGGAGTGGGGATTATCCTCTTTACGGTCTTGATTCGTACAGTTCTCTTGCCAGTCTTCCAAGTGCAAATGGTAGCTTCTAGAAAAATGCAAGAAGCTCAACCACGCATTAAGGCGCTTCGAGAACAATATCCAGGTCGAGATATGGAAAGTAGAACCAAGCTAGAGCAAGAAATGCGTAAAGTCTTTAAAGAAATGGGGGTCAGACATTCAGATTCTCTTTGGCCGATTTTGATTCAGATGCCGGTTATCTTGGCCTTGTTCCAAGCTCTATCAAGAGTTGACTTTTTAAAGACAGGTCATTTCTTATGGATTAACCTTGGTGGTGTGGATACGACCCTTGTTCTTCCGATTTTAGCAGCAGTATTTACCTTTTTAAGTACTTGGTTGTCCAATAAAGCCTTGTCTGAGCGTAATGGAGCTACGACTGCGATGATGTATGGGATTCCAGTCTTGATCTTTGTCTTTGGAGTCTATGCTCCGAGCGGAGTAGCGCTCTACTGGGCAGTGTCCAATGCCTATCAAGTCTTGCAAACCTATTTCTTGAACAATCCATTTAAGATTATCGCAGAACGCGAGGCGGTAGTACAGGCACAGAAAGATTTGGAAAATAGAAAAAGAAAAGCCAAGAAAAAGGCTCAGAAAACGAAATAATAAGGAGGAATCTGGTAATGGTAGTATTTACAGGTTCAACTGTTGAAGAAGCAATCCAGAAAGGATTGAAAGAATTAGATATTCCAAGAATGAAGGCTCATATCAAAGTCATTTCTCGTGAGAAAAAAGGGTTTCTTGGCTTATTTGGTAAAAAACCAGCCCAAGTGGATATTGATACTATTAGTGAAACGACAGTTGTAAAAGCAAACCAACAAGCTGTAAAGGGAGTTCCAAAACAAATTAATGATTTGAATGAGCCTGTTAAAACAGTCAGTGAAGCAACGGTTGATTTGGGTCATGTTGTAGAGGCAATTAAAAAGATTGAAGAGGAAGGCCAAGGTATTTCTGATGAAGTCAAGGCTGAAATCTTAAAACATGAAAGACATGCCAGCACTATCTTAGAAGAAACTGGTCACATTGAGATTTTAAATGAATTACAACTTGAAGAACCAGCTCTCGAAGAAGAAGTAGAAACGCCTATTATTGAAAGCCAAGCTGAGCAAACTGAAAGTCAAGAACTAGAAGATTTGGGCTTGAAGGTTGAACCGAGCTTTGATATTGAACAAGTAGCTACGGAAGTAACGACTTATGTTCAAACGATTATTGATGATATGGATGTTGAAGCCACACTTTCAAATGATTATAACCGTCGTAGCATCAATCTACAAATTGATACCAATGAGCCAGGTCGCATTATTGGCTACCATGGTAAAGTCTTGAAGGCCTTGCAGCTGTTGGCTCAAAATTATCTTTACAACCGCTATTCAAGAACCTTCTACATTACAATCAATGTCAATGATTATGTCGAACACCGTGCAGAAGTCTTGCAGACATATGCGCAAAAATTGGCGACTCGTGTTTTAGAAGAAGGCCGCAGTCATCAAACGGATCCAATGTCAAATAGCGAACGTAAGATTATCCATCGTATTATTTCACGTATGGATGGCGTGACCAGTTACTCTGAAGGTGACGAGCCAAATCGCTATGTTGTTGTAGATACAGAATAAGTAAAATCAGGTTTATCCTGATTTTTTGCTAGTTAGAGGAGGTTAAACTGATGTTGAATAAGATAAGAGACTATCTAGACTTTGCTGGTTTGCAGTACCGTAATCCAGATAAAGCGGGAGAAGAGCGAGAGAAAATGCTGGAATTGCGCCACAAAGGTCAAGAGGCACGAAAGGCTTTTACAGAGCTGGCCAAATCCTTTCAAGCAAGCCATCCAGAATGGCAACTCCAACAGACTAGCCAGTGGATGAATCAAGCGCAACGTTTGCGACCACATTTCTGGGTCTATCTACAGAGAGACGGACAAGTGACAGAACCTATGATGGCCTTACGTTTGTATGGGACATCTACTGGCTTTGGAATTTCTTTGGAAGTCAGTTTCATCGAACGTAAGAAGGATGAGCAAACACTGGGCAAGCAGGCCAAAGTTTTAGAAATTCCAACCGTTAAAGGGATTTATTATCTAGTCAACTCTGATGGTCAAAGTCAACGGTGGGAGGCGAACGAAGAAAATCGTCGTACTTTACGTGAGAAGTTGAGAAGTCAGGAAGTTCGAAAAGTGTTAGTTAAAGCAGATGTTTCTGTGACAGAAAATTCATCTGAAGAAGATATCGTGGAAAATTTATTGAAATCTTATGATAAAATTCTTCCATTTTATCTAGCTACGAGAAACTAAGCTAATCATTAAAATATCATAAATCATACAGTCCAAGAGTGAACAGTCCGCTGTGTAATTCTTGGTCTTTTTGTTTCCGCTTTCAAAGTATATAATAAACCTACAAAAACAATTAAAAAGGAGAACAATTATGGAAGTCATTTCAAGTGTTCTAAATTGGTTTTCTAGCAATATTTTGCAGAATCCCGCATTTTTCGTAGGTTTATTAGTGTTGATAGGATACGCACTTTTGAAAAAACCTGCCCACGACGTTTTCTCAGGGTTTGTTAAAGCAACAGTAGGATATATGTTGCTCAACGTGGGTGCGGGTGGTTTGGTTACAACCTTCCGTCCGATCTTAGCAGCCCTTAACTACAAATTCCAAATTGGTGCAGCGGTTATCGACCCTTACTTTGGACTTGCTGCAGCAAACAACAAAATTGCAGCAGAGTTTCCAGATTTTGTTGGAACTGCAACTACAGCTCTATTGATTGGTTTCGGAATAAATATCTTGCTCGTAGCTCTTCGAAAGATTACGAAGGTAAGAACCCTCTTTATTACTGGTCACATCATGGTACAACAAGCTGCAACAGTATCTCTTATGGTTCTATTCTTAGTACCACAATTGCGCAATGCTTACGGTACAGCAGCGATTGGTATCATCTGTGGACTTTACTGGGCAGTTAGTTCAAATATGACTGTTGAGGCAACTCAACGCTTGACTGGTGGTGGCGGATTTGCGATTGGTCACCAACAGCAATTTGCAATCTGATTTGTAGATAAAGTAGCAGGACGCTTTGGTAAGAAAGAAGAAAGTTTAGACAATCTTAAATTACCTAAGTTCCTCTCAATCTTCCACGATACAGTTGTTGCATCTGCTACCTTGATGCTCGTATTCTTCGGAGCCATTCTTTTAATCTTGGGTCCAGACATTATGTCTAATAAAGAAGTCATCACTTCAGGAACTCTATTCAATCCTGCTAAACAAGATTTCTTTATGTACATTATCCAAACAGCCTTTACCTTCTCAGTTTACTTGTTCGTTTTGATGCAAGGTGTCCGCATGTTCGTATCTGAGTTGACAAATGCCTTCCAAGGTATTTCAAACAAATTATTGCCAGGTTCATTCCCAGCGGTCGACGTTGCAGCTTCTTATGGATTTGGATCTCCAAACGCTGTCTTGTCTGGATTTGCCTTTGGTTTGATTGGTCAATTGATTACAATTGTCTTGCTCATCGTCTTTAAAAACCCTATCCTTATTATTACAGGATTTGTACCAGTATTCTTTGATAATGCAGCAATTGCAGTCTACGCTGATAAGCGTGGCGGATGGAAAGCAGCTGTTATCCTATCCTTTATATCAGGCGTCCTCCAAGTTGCTCTAGGAGCTCTATGTGTAGCCCTTCTCGACTTAGCATCTTACGGTGGTTACCATGGAAATATTGACTTTGAATTCCCATGGCTTGGATTTGGATACATTTTCAAATACCTCGGTATTGTCGGTTATGTACTTGTGTGTCTCTTCTTGCTTGTTATTCCTCAACTTCAATTTGCCAAAGCAAAAGATAAAGAAAAATACTACAACGGTGAAGTTCAAGAAGAAGCTTAGTATCTAGAAAAGGAGAAATAAAATGGTTAAAGTATTAGCAGCGTGCGGAAATGGAATGGGTTCATCAATGGTTATCAAGATGAAGGTTGAAAATGCTCTCCGTAAGCTTAATCAAACAGATTTTACAGTCAATTCATGCAGTGTCGGTGAAGCTAAAGGTTTAGCAGCAGGATATGACATTGTAATCGCTTCTCTTCATTTGATTCAAGAATTGGAAGGGCGAACTAATGGGAAGTTAATTGGGCTTGACAACTTGATGGATGATAAAGAAATCACTGAAAAACTCAGTCAAGCACTACAGTAAAAGGTTGGAGGGGGCTGGATAGAAACTGAGAGTCATCGTTTCTGTCCTTCTCCCTCTTTAAATAAAGGAGGCAGATATGAATTTAAAACAAGCTTTAATTGAAAATAACTCGATTCGACTAGGTTTAGAAGCTAAAGACTGGAAAGAAGCAGTCAAGGTAGCAGTAGATCCCTTGATTGAAAGTGGAGCAATTTTGCCAGAGTATTACGATGCTATTATCGAATCGACTGAAGAGTATGGCCCATACTATATCTTAATGCCAGGTATGGCTATGCCCCATGCTAGACCTGAAGCTGGAGTGCAAAGAGATGCCTTTTCATTGATCACCTTACAAAATCCTGTTGTATTTTCAGATGGGAAAGAAGTTTCAGTTTTGTTGGCACTAGCAGCAACAAGCTCAAAAATTCACACAAGTGTAGCCATTCCACAGATTATTGCCTTGTTTGAATTAGAAGATTCTATCGCACGTTTACAGACTTGCCAGACTAAGGAAGATGTCTTGGCGATGATTGAAGAATCTAAGGATAGCCCTTATCTCGAGGGATTGGATTTGGAAAGTTAGAAAGAGGAATAAAGAGATGACAAAAAGAATACCTAATTTACAAGTTGCATTAGATCATTCAGACTTGCAAGGAGCGATTAAAGCAGCTGTTTCTGTTGGTCAGGAAGTAGATATTATCGAAGCTGGAACTGTTTGCTTATTACAAGTTGGAAGTGAACTGGTTGAAGTCTTGCGAAGCCTTTTTCCAGATAAGATTATTGTGGCAGACACAAAATGTGCCGATGCTGGTGGAACAGTTGCCAAAAATAATGCCGTTCGTGGTGCCGATTGGATGACTTGTATCTGTTGTGCAACTATCCCTACTATGGAAGCGGCTCTAAAGGCTATCATGGCTGAACGTGGAGATCGAGGCGAAATCCAGATTGAACTTTATGGTGATTGGACTTTTGAACAAGCTCAGCTTTGGCTAGATGCTGGTATCTCACAAGCTATTTATCACCAATCTCGTGATGCACTTCTTGCTGGTGAGACTTGGGGTGAAAAAGACCTTAATAAGGTTAAAAAACTCATTGACATGGGCTTCCGAGTTTCTGTAACAGGTGGTCTAGATGTAGATACTCTCAAACTCTTTGAAGGCGTTGATGTCTTTACCTTTATCGCAGGTCGTGGAATTACGGAGGCTGCGAATCCAGCAGGAGCAGCGCGTGCCTTCAAGGATGAAATCAAACGAATTTGGGGGTAAACCATGGCACGTCCAATTGGAATTTATGAAAAGGCAACCCCGACACACTTTACTTGGCTAGAACGTTTAAATTTTGCCAAGGAGTTAGGCTTTGATTTTGTAGAGATGTCTATTGATGAACGTGACGAGCGTTTAGCAAGACTGGACTGGAGCAAGGATGAGCGTTTGGAAGTTGTCAAAGCAATCTATAAAACTGGTGTTCGTATTCCTTCTATCTGTTTTTCAGGCCATCGTCGCTACCCATTGGGATCAAATGATCCAGTTATAGAGGAAAAATCTCTAGAACTCATGAAAAAATGTATTGAATTAGCCCAAGACTTGGGAGTTCGTACTATTCAATTAGCTGGTTACGACGTTTATTATGAGGAAAAGTCACCCCAGACACGCCAACGTTTTATCAAAAATTTGAGAAAAGCTTGTGACTGGGCTGAAGAGGCTCAGGTGGTACTTGCTATTGAAATTATGGATGATCCTTTCATCAATAGCATCGAAAAATACTTGGCTGTAGAAAAAGAGATTGACTCTCCCTACCTCTTTGTATACCCAGATATTGGTAATGTATCTGCATGGCATAATGATGTCTACAGTGAATTTTATCTTGGGCATCATGCCATCGCAGCTCTCCATCTCAAGGATACTTATGCAGTGACAGAAAGTTCAAAGGGCCAGTTCCGAGATGTAACTTTTGGGCAAGGTTGTGTCAAATGGGAAGAAGCTTTCGATATTTTAAAACAAACCAATTATAATGGACCTTTCCTAATCGAAATGTGGTCTGAAAATTGTGAAACTGTAGAAGAAACACGCGCAGCCATTCAAGAGGCGCAAGCTTTTCTCTATCCACTAATTAAGAAAGCAGGTTTGATGTAAGATGAATCAAGTAATAAACGATATGCGTAAACGAGTCTGTAATGCCAATCAATCATTACCAAAACATGGACTTGTTAAATTTACCTGGGGAAATGTATCGGAAGTCAATCGCGAACTAGGTGTCATTGTTATTAAACCATCAGGCGTAGATTATGACGAATTGACACCTGAAAACATGGTGGTGACGGACTTGGATGGCCAAGTTCTAGAAGGAGATTTAAGACCATCTTCTGACCTCCCAACTCATGTGCAGTTATATAAGGCATGGCAAGAGATTGGTAGTGTGGTACACACCCATTCGACAGAAGCAGTTGGTTGGGCACAGGCTGGACGTGATATTCCTTTCTATGGAACAACCCATGCAGATTATTTCTACGGTTCAATCCCTTGCGCTCGTAGTTTGACCAAAGATGAAGTAGAAGTAGCCTATGAAAAAGATACTGGCTTGGTTATCGTAGAAGAATTTGAGCGTCGTGGTCTCAATCCTGTTGAAGTACCAGGTATTGTTGTACGCAATCACGGTCCATTCACCTGGGGAAAAAATCCAGAGAATGCTGTTTATCACTCTGTCGTACTAGAGGAAGTATCAAAGATGAATCGCTTTACAGAACAAATCAATCCAAGAGTTGAACCTGCTCCTCAGTACATTCTAGAAAAACACTACCAACGTAAGCATGGACCAAATGCTTATTACGGTCAAAAGAAATAAGAAATTGAATTGAAAAGAGGCTAGGACCTTTCGATCCAAGCCTCGCTTTTGTAATTGTAAGTATTCGTTATTAAGAGACTACTGTTGATAATTGAAATGCGTTAGTGAATGTGATACTATTATAAAGTTGTTTTCAAGGCAGTTGATTGATAGAGGAGTATGAAATATGGTACTGGATAAGGCAAGTTGTGATTTGCTTCAATATTTGATGGATCAAGAAACGTCCAAAACGATTATGGCGATTTCAAAAGATTTGAAAGAGTCAAGAAGGAAAATTTATTATCACATTGACAAAATCAATGCTGCTTTGGGTGACGAGGCGCTTCATATCATTAGTATTCCACGAATTGGTATTCACTTAACGGAAGAGCAGAGAGATGCTTGTTGTGAACTATTATCGGAAGTAGATTCGTACGATTATATCATGAGTGCGCATGAACGTATGATGATAATGTTACTATGGATAGGTATTTCTAAAGAACGTATTACGATTGAAAAATTGATGGAGTTAACAGAGGTGTCTAGGAATACTGTTCTCAATGATTTGAATAGTATTCGTTATCAACTAACTTTGGAACAATATCAGGTGACCTTGCAAGTGAGCAAGTCACAGGGATACCATCTTCATGCCCACCCTCTTAATAAAATTCAGTATCTTCAATCGCTTCTATATCATATTTTTATGGAAGAAAATGCCACTTTTGTATCTATTTTAGAAGATAAGATGAAAGAGAGGTTAGATGGTGAGTGTTTGCTTTCTGTTGAAATGAACCAATTTTTTAAGGAACAGGTTCCTTTAGTTGAACAAGATTTAGGGAAGAAAATAAATCATCATGAAGTAACTTTTATGTTGCAGGTTCTACCTTATTTGCTGTTAAGCTGTCATAATGTTGAACAGTATCAAGAAAGACATCAGGATATAGAGAAAGAATTTTCTTTGATAAGAAAAAGAATAGAGTATCAGGTGTCTAAGAAATTAGGAGAACGGTTGTTTCAAAAGTTTGAAATTTCTTTGTCAGAACTTGAAGTTTCTCTTGTAGCTGTTCTTCTCCTCTCCTATCGTAAAGATTTGGATATTCATGCAGAAAGTGATGATTTTCGGCAGTTAAAACTTGCTTTAGAAGAATTCATCTGGTATTTTGAATCACAAATCCGAATGGAGATTGAGAACAAGGATGATTTGTTAAGAAATTTGATGATCCACTGTAAAGCCTTGTTATTTAGAAAGACTTACGGTATTTTTTCTAAAAATCCTCTAACAAAACAAATTCGATCCAAGTATGGAGAATTATTTTTAGTCACTAGAAAATCTGCGGAAATTTTAGAAGGAGCATGGTTTATTCGGCTAACAGACGATGATATTGCCTATTTGACGATTCATATTGGAGGATTTTTAAAGTATACACCATCGTCTCAAAAAAATATGAAAAAAGTTTATCTCGTTTGTGATGAAGGTGTTGCGGTTTCGAGACTTTTGCTGAAACAATGCAAACTTTATTTTCCAAATGAGCAAATTGGCACTGTATTTACAACAGAACAATTTAAGAGTGTGGAAGATATTGCACAAGTTGATGTAGTGATTACTACTAATGATGATTTGGATAGCAGATTTCCGATTTTAAGGGTTAATCCTATCCTTGAAGCAGAAGATATTTTGAAAATGCTAGACTATCTTAAACACAATATATTTCGTAATGAGAGCAAAAGTTTCAGTGAAAATCTTTCTAGTCTTATTTCGTCTTATATTGTAGACAGTAAGTTGGCTAGTAAGTTCCAAGAAGAGGTTCAAACACTTATAAATCAAGAAATAGTAGTTCAAGCTTTTTTGGAAGATATTTGAAGGACAGTCCAATGATGAACACAAACCTGTGTTTTTCTTGGTCTTTTTTAGTGTTTTGAAGGGTGGTATACTAATCTCAAAGATAACAATTATATCCAAAGGAGGCAACATATGCCAAACGTCAAAGAAATTACAAGAGAGTCATGGATTTTAGCTACTTTCCCAGAGTGGGGAACATGGTTGAATGAAGAAATCGAAGAAGAAGTCGTGCCTGAAGGCAACTTCGCCATGTGGTGGCTAGGAAACTGTGGTACTTGGATTAAAACACCAGGCGGTGCTAACGTTGTCATGGACCTTTGGTCAAACCGTGGAAAATCAACCAAAAAAGTGAAAGATATGGTTCGTGGGCACCAAATGGCAAATATGGCAGGTGTTCGTAAGTTGCAACCAAACTTACGTGTTCAGCCGATGGTTATCGATCCATTTGCTATCAACGAACTAGATTATTACTTAGTTTCACACTTCCATAGTGATCATATCGACCCATACACAGCTGCAGCAATTCTCAACAATTCTAAGTTAGAGCATGTTAAGTTTATCGGTCCTTACCACTGTGGACGAATCTGGGAAGGATGGGGTGTTCCAAAAGAACGTATCATCGTTGTTAAACCAGGTGACACTATCGAATTAAAAGATATGAAGATTCATGCAGTAGAATCATTTGACCGTACTTGCTTGGTAACTCTCCCAGTGAACGGTGCTGATGAGACAGGCGGTGAACTTGCTGGCTTAGCTGTTACAGATGAAGAAATGGCTCAAAAGGCTGTTAACTATATCTTTGAAACACCAGGTGGAACTATCTATCATGGTGCAGATTCTCACTTCTCAAACTATTTTGCAAAACATGGTAAAGACTTTAAAATTGATGTTGCTTTGAATAACTATGGTGAAAATCCAGTAGGTATCCAAGATAAAATGACATCTATCGACCTTCTTCGTATGGCAGAAAATCTGCGTACCAAAGTCATTATCCCAGTTCACTATGATATCTGGTCTAACTTCATGGCTTCTACTAATGAGATTCTAGAACTTTGGAAAATGAGAAAAGATCGCTTGCAATACGATTTCCATCCATTTATCTGGGAAGTTGGCGGTAAGTACACTTATCCTCAAGATCAACACTTAGTAGAATACCATCATCCACGTGGTTTTGATGATTGTTTTGAACAAGACTCTAACATTCAATTTAAAGCTTTGCTATAATATAAAAATATTCTTTGGAGGTTATCCGTATGTTGCATGATACGGATAATTTTCATATAATAGTAAAATAGAATGTGTGATTCAATAATCACCTCAAATAGAAAGGAAATTCTATGTCAAATCTATCTGTTAATGCAATTCGTTTCCTAGGTATTGACGCCATTAATAAAGCTAACTCAGGTCACCCAGGTGTGGTTATGGGAGCGGCTCCGATGGCTTACAGCCTCTTTACAAAACAACTTCGTATCAATCCAGATCAACCAAACTGGATTAACCGCGACCGCTTTATTCTTTCAGCAGGCCATGGTTCAATGCTTCTTTATGCCCTTCTTCATCTTTCTGGTTTTGAAGATGTCAGCATGGATGAGATTAAGAGCTTCCGTCAATGGGGTTCAAAAACACCAGGGCACCCAGAATTTGGCCATACAGCAGGGATTGATGCTACGACAGGTCCTTTAGGACAAGGAATCTCAACTGCCACTGGTTTTGCCCAAGCAGAACGTTTCTTGGCAGCCAAATATAACCGCGAAGGCTACAATATCTTTGACCACTATACTTACGTTATCTGTGGAGATGGAGACTTGATGGAAGGTGTCTCAAGCGAGGCAGCTTCATACGCAGGTCTGCAAAAACTTGATAAGTTGGTTGTTCTTTATGATTCAAATGACATCAACTTGGATGGTGAGACAAAGGATTCCTTCACTGAAAGCGTTCGTGATCGTTACAATGCCTATGGTTGGCATACTGCCTTGGTTGAAGATGGAACAGACTTGGAAGCAATCCATGCTGCTATCGAAACAGCTAAAGCTTCAGGCAAGCCATCTTTGATTGAAGTGAAGACGGTTATTGGATACGGTTCTCCAAATAAACAAGGAACTAATGCCGTACATGGTGCTCCTCTTGGAGCAGATGAAACTGCAGCTACTCGTCAAGCTCTCGGTTGGGACTATGAACCATTTGAAATTCCAGAACAAGTTTATGCTGATTTCAAAGAACATGTTGCAGACCGTGGCGCATCAGCTTATGAAGCTTGGACAAAATTAGTTGCTGACTATAAAGAAGCGCATCCAGAATTGGCTGCGGAAGTAGAAGCTATCATCGATGGACGTGATCCAGTTGAAGTGACTCCAGCAGACTTCCCAGCTTTAGAAAATGGCTTCTCTCAAGCAACTCGTAATTCAAGTCAAGATGCCTTGAATGTTGTGGCAGCTAAGTTACCAACTTTCTTGGGTGGTTCAGCTGACCTAGCTCACTCAAACATGACTTATATCAAGACTGACGGACTTCAAGACGATGCCAATCGCTTGAACCGTAACATCCAGTTTGGTGTTCGTGAATTTGCCATGGGAACGATCTTGAACGGGATGGCCCTTCACGGTGGACTTCGTGTATATGGTGGAACTTTCTTCGTCTTCTCTGACTATGTGAAGGCAGCTGTTCGCTTGTCAGCCTTACAAGGACTTCCTGTGACTTATGTCTTTACCCACGATTCAATCGCGGTTGGGGAAGACGGTCCAACGCACGAACCAGTTGAGCATTTAGCAGGTCTTCGTGCCATGCCAAATCTAAATGTTTTCCGTCCAGCAGATGCGCGAGAAACTCAAGCAGCTTGGTACCTTGCAGTGACAAGTGAGAAAACACCAACTGCCCTTGTCTTGACACGTCAAAACTTGACTGTTGAAGAGGGAACAGACTTCGACAAGGTTGCAAAAGGTGCCTATGTTGTCTATGAAAATGCAGCAGACTTTGATACAATCTTGATTGCGACAGGTTCAGAGGTCAATCTAGCTGTCTCGGCTGCTAAAGAATTGGCTAGTCAAGGCGAAAAAGTCCGTGTAGTCAGCATGCCATCCACAGATGTCTTTGATAAACAAGATGCAGCTTACAAGGAAGAAATTCTTCCAAATGCAGTTCGCCGTCGTGTTGCAGTCGAAATGGGTGCAACTCAAAACTGGTACAAATATGTTGGACTAGATGGTGCTGTTCTTGGTATTGATACCTTCGGAGCCTCTGCCCCAGCACCAAAAGTATTGTCAGAATATGGCTTTACTGTCGAAAATCTTGTAAAAGTCGTTCAAAACTTGAAATAATCCTAAAAATCAGGGCGCAAGCTCTGGTTTTTCTTACTAGAAAAGCAAGGTACAATCTTGTAAAAGTAGCTGAAATTTGATATAGTAGTCCTATGTAAAAGACAAAGGAGAAGAAAATGAATCCAAATTATACATTTTTAATCATTCTTGTGGCTATGGTGGGCTTGATGTTCTTTACGCAACGCTCTCAAAAGAAACAAGCACAAAAACGTATGGAAAGCTTGAATAAATTACAAAAAGGCTATGAAGTTATTACAATCGGTGGACTTTATGGAACAGTCGATGAAGTAGATACAGAAAAGAAAACAATTGTTCTTGATGTAGATGGGGTTTACTTGACTTTTGAACTCGCTGCTATCAAGACCGTATTACCACTTAAAGAAACAGCTTCACTCGAAGGTGCAATTGAAAAATAAGACGGGATCACGAACTCCCGTTTTTCTATAAAAGAAAGGAATGGGATGAAAAAACTAGTTTTTGTCTGTCTGGGAAATATTTGCCGTAGTCCTATGGCCGAGTTTGTTATGAAATCAATGACA
Source organism: Streptococcus sp. K0074 (assembly GCF_048843365.1). Classification (GTDB taxonomy): domain Bacteria; phylum Bacillota; class Bacilli; order Lactobacillales; family Streptococcaceae; genus Streptococcus; species Streptococcus mitis_BM. The sequence continues at coordinate 21,952 of NZ_CP184836.1, read as the reverse complement.
GATAATTATGAAATCCAAAGTCGAGCGACTTCCTCTTGGGAACATGGCAATCCGATTCATAAGGGAACTCAAGGGATTTTTCAACAGTATGAAATTCCTTATGAAAAAGGCAAGACATCGCTTCAGATTAGTAAGGAAGATTTTGAAGCCTTTGATTATATTATCGGCATGGATGCTTCAAATGTTTCTGACTTACGTCAGATGTGTCCAGCAGACTGTCAAGATAAGATTTACTCATTCGCATCTGAAAGTGTTCCAGATCCTTGGTATACAGGAGATTTTGAGGAAACCTATCAGCGTGTTCAAGAGGGGTGTCAAGCTTGGTTAGAACGTTTAGAAAAGGTGAGTGAAGATGGAAAATCTTAAGAATTTTTACGACAAATATAGTGTCTATCTGACTCGTTCACGTTTAGAGCTTTTGGCAGTAGTTGCCATTGTTTTCTGTGCTGTACTCGTCTTTTTTCTAAATATTCCCGGAAAAGGTGTTCTAAAGCTTGATAATGGAACGATTGTTTACGACGGCAGTCTTGTACGTGGTAAAATGAATGGCCAAGGTACCATTACCTTCCAAAATGGAGACCAATATACAGGTGGTTTCAACAATGGAGCCTTCAATGGAAAAGGTACCTTTCAATCCAAAGAAGGCTGGACCTACGAAGGTGATTTTGTAAATGGTCAGGCTGAAGGAAAAGGGAAACTAACAACAGAACAAGAAGTCGTTTATGAAGGGACTTTTAAACAAGGCGTTTTTCAACAAAAATAAAGCCTCCTTATCAAAGGAGGTATTATTAGAATGTTTAAGTAAGCGCTTACCTGCAAATCCCTTTCTTTCCAAGTCACTCTTCCAAGCAAGTTTGTGAAATAAAAAATTTTTGAAATAAATTTCACAAACTCTAAAGAAAAAGCTTGTGGAGAAAAGATAATGAGAAAAACTTCACAAGGAACCAAAAATTCTTTGTGAAATGTTTATGAAACTGTTTACAAAGTTGAAATAATGCGTTATAATAAACTTGTGAAAAAATTAACAAAGGATTTAGTCCTTGAAAGCTATGGAGGAAAATATGGCTGATAAAAAAACTATGACACCAGAGGAAAAGAAACTCGCTGCTGAAAAGCATGTCGATGGGTTGGTGCAAAAAGCTCTAGTTGCCCTTGAAGAAATGCGTAAGTTGGACCAAGAGCAAGTTGACTACATCGTAGCTAAAGCGTCAGTAGCAGCTTTGGATGCCCACGGAGAATTGGCTTTACATGCCTATGAAGAAACAGGACGTGGTGTATTTGAAGATAAAGCAACTAAGAACTTGTTTGCTTGTGAACATGTAGTAAACAACATGCGTCACACTAAGACAGTTGGCGTTATCGAAGAAGACGATGTAACAGGATTGACTCTCATCGCTGAACCGGTTGGTGTTGTCTGTGGTATTACTCCTACAACAAACCCAACATCAACAGCGATCTTTAAGGCATTGATTTCATTGAAGACTCGTAATCCAATCGTCTTTGCATTCCACCCATCAGCTCAAGAATCATCAGCTCACGCAGCTCAAATCGTTCGTGATGCTGCGATTAAAGCAGGAGCTCCTGAAAACTGTGTACAGTGGATCACTGAACCATCTATGGAAGCAACTAGTGCACTTATGAACCACGAAGGTGTTGCCACAATTCTTGCAACAGGTGGTAATGCCATGGTTAAAGCCGCATACTCATGTGGTAAACCAGCTCTTGGGGTAGGTGCCGGAAACGTTCCAGCCTATGTTGAAAAATCAGCTAACATCCGCCAAGCTGCACACGATATCGTCATGTCTAAATCATTTGATAACGGTATGGTCTGTGCATCTGAACAAGCGGTTATCATTGATAAAGAAATTTACGATGAATTTGTAGCAGAGTTCAAATCTTATCACACTTACTTTGTAAACAAAAAAGAAAAAGCACTTCTTGAAGAATTCTGCTTCGGCGTGAAAGCAAACAGCAAAAACTGTGCTGGTGCAAAATTGAACGCTGATATCGTTGGTAAACCAGCAACTTGGATTGCAGAACAAGCAGGATTTACAGTTCCAGAAGGAACAAACATTCTTGCTGCAGAATGTAAAGAAGTTGGTGAAAATGAGCCATTGACTCGTGAGAAATTGTCACCAGTTATCGCAGTTTTGAAATCTGAAAGCCGTGAAGATGGTATTACTAAGGCTCGTCAAATGGTTGAATTTAACGGTCTTGGACACTCAGCAGCTATCCACACAGCTGACGAAGAATTGACTAAAGAATTTGGTAAAGCTGTTAAAGCTATTCGTGTTATCTGTAACTCACCTTCTACTTTCGGTGGTATCGGGGACGTTTACAATGCCTTCTTGCCATCATTGACACTTGGATGTGGTTCTTACGGACGCAACTCAGTTGGGGATAACGTTAGTGCCATTAACCTCTTGAATATCAAAAAAGTCGGAAGACGGAGAAATAACATGCAATGGATGAAACTTCCTTCAAAAACATACTTTGAACGTGATTCAATTCAATACCTTCAAAAATGTCGTGACGTTGAACGTGTCATGATCGTTACTGACCATGCCATGGTAGAGCTTGGTTTCCTTGATCGTATCATCGAACAACTTGATCTTCGTCGCAATAAGGTTGTTTACCAAATCTTTGCTGATGTAGAACCAGATCCAGATATCACAACTGTAAACCGTGGTACTGAGATTATGCGTGCCTTCAAACCAGATACAATCATCGCTCTCGGTGGTGGATCTCCAATGGATGCTGCTAAAGTAATGTGGCTCTTCTACGAACAACCAGAAGTGGACTTCCGTGACCTTGTTCAAAAATTCATGGATATCCGTAAACGTGCCTTCAAATTCCCATTGCTTGGTAAGAAGACTAAATTCATCGCGATTCCAACTACATCTGGTACAGGATCTGAAGTAACACCATTTGCCGTTATCTCTGATAAAGCAAATAACCGTAAATACCCAATCGCTGACTACTCATTGACACCAACTGTGGCAATCGTAGACCCTGCTTTGGTATTGACAGTTCCTGGATTTGTTGCTGCGGACACTGGTATGGACGTATTGACCCACGCGACTGAAGCTTACGTATCACAAATGGCTAGCGACTACACTGACGGTCTTGCACTTCAAGCCATCAAGCTTGTATTTGAAAACCTTGAAAGCTCAGTTAAGAATGCAGACTTCCACTCACGTGAGAAAATGCATAACGCTTCAACAATCGCTGGTATGGCCTTTGCTAATGCCTTCCTAGGTATTTCTCACTCAATGGCCCATAAGATTGGTGCGCAATTCCATACAATCCACGGTCGTACAAATGCTATCTTGCTTCCATACGTTATCCGTTACAACGGTACACGTCCAGCTAAGACAGCAACATGGCCTAAGTACAACTACTACCGTGCAGATGAAAAATACCAAGATATCGCACGCATGCTTGGACTTCCAGCTTCTACTCCAGAAGAAGGTGTGGAATCTTACGCAAAAGCTGTCTACGAACTTGGTGAGCGCGTAGGTATCCAAATGAACTTCAAAGCACAAGGAATTGATGAAAAAGAATGGAAAGAACATTCTCGTGAATTGGCCTTCCTTGCTTATGAAGATCAATGTTCACCAGCTAACCCACGTCTTCCAATGGTTGACCACATGCAAGAAATCATCGAAGATTCTTACTATGGTTACAAAGAAAGACCAGGACGCCGTAAATAATTGTTATCAGCCTAGAGACAGGAATTTCCTGTCTCTTTTTTGCAATTCTATTTGAAAAATGGTATAATCATCGCATATATTTATTTGAAAATCAAATCTTTTATAATCATGCGAGGGAGAAATGTAAGAGATGAATGAGCTAGGGGAAAAGGTAAGGATTCTTAGAGAGGAGAAAGGGCTTAGTCGTCCAGTTTTTTGCGGGGATGAGTCTGAACTATCAGTGCGTCAGTTGGTGAGAATCGAAAAAGGAGAATTTCGCCCGACGATAAAAACCCTAGAATATATTGCAGATAGATTAGAAATTCCGTCCTACGTCTTGATGCCAGATTATAAGGAATTGCCTAAACGCTACCAAGAATTAAAGTACTTTCTTTTACATCATCCTGACTATGGAGACAAGGAGTTGCAGGAACAAAAGGAAGAATATTTCGATGAGATTTTTGAGTGTTTTTATGATGATTTGCCACGTGATGAGAAAGTGCTAGTGGATTGTCTTCAAGCCATAGATGAAGTGAGAGCGACTAGTAATTCCTTATACGGAAGTGGTGTGATTGAGGACGGTCTTCAAGACTTACTATCCAGAGATGTATATAAAGCCGAGGACTTGTTGAAACTGAGACTGTATTTCAACTGTCAGTTAATGGATGGTTTAAATATGGGTGAGATAAAAGAATCTGAGCATGAAACCATTCTTTGTTTTCATGACAAACTAAGTTCTCAGGTTGATAAGATAGAGTTCGATTGTTTGGACTTGCTTAGAGATTCCTTGTTAGCTTCTTTAGCTTGTATAGAAATTATGGGGCTGTTTCGTTATTTTAAGAGAGCAGTTGAGACCTTAAATAAAATAGGGCAGAAAACACGAGATTTTCAAAAACAACCGATTGTCTTGATGGTAGAATGGAAATATTATATTCAGATGGATTATGATACAGCTAAACAAAAGTATGAAGAAGCAAAAATGATGGCGAGGATGTTTGGCAATGAGAAGTTAATCGTTAGTTTAGATAATGAATGGGCCGAGGATCTAGAAAGATATCGTTAAAGAGTTTATAGGAGTGACATTTCTGTCATTGGGGAAATGTCGCTTTTTTGTTACAATGATTTTTATACTCAATGAAAATCAAAGAGCAAACTAGGAAACTAGCCGCAGGCTGTACTTGAGTACGGCAAGGCGACGTTGACGTGGTTTGAAGAGATTTTCGAAGAGTATTACTTGCTATACATCCAGAAGCAAACTCGGCAATAGAGAGAAAATTCTAAGTAGTAGGCCTATAGAGTCAATCAACTTGAAGGATTTTCTGTAAGTATGATGTATGACGATAACAGTTTTAAACAAGGAGGAGAGAATGTCCATTTTATCCATTAAAAATATTTCAAAGTTTTACACTTTGGACGGTAAACATCAAGAGCAGGCTCTAAGAAATATTAACCTGCAGATTGCAAAAGGTAAAATTACAGCGATTTACGGTCCATCAGGCTGTGGCAAAACCAGTTTACTAAACATCATCAGCGGTTTAGATAGACAATATGAAGGAGATTTAGAGTTTAAAGGGGAATCCCTCCGTGACTTATCAGAGATTGAACTAACTCAATTTCGTAAAGATAAGATTGGATTTGTGTTTCAAAACTTTAACCTCATTCCACATCAGTCTGTCTTGGACAATGTCAAGCTACCTCTCTATGTCAAAGATTTATCTGACAGGGAGATGACAATGATTGCAAAGGAGCAATTAAGTAACTTGGGCATGGAGCCTTTTATTACTAAAAATGTTAAACAGCTTTCTGGCGGGCAAAAGCAACGTGTAGCAATCGCGCGTGCCTTGGTAAATCAGCCTGATATGATTGTAGCAGATGAGCCAACGGGTTCGCTGGATTCTCAATCCCAAGAAATGGTATTGGAAGTATTTAAAAATTTAGCCCAAACAGGGAAAACAGTATTGATCGTAACCCATAATCCAGAGGTTGCTGAATATGCAGACGTGATTATCAAAATGAAGGATGGTGAAGTCGTTGAAGAAGTCAAAAAATAAAGGATTATCATTGAAAAATAAATTCAAACTTTCTTTAAATAACTTTATGGAAAGAAAATGGCGTAATCTATTAATTGCGCTAGCAACCTCAATCGGTTTTGTAGGAGTCTTAATTTCTTTTGGCTTGGGAAATGCTTTGATTTCGATGATTGATGAAAATACGAATGGAGGTCAAATTCCTTCTCAAGTTCAGATTGCTTTAAACACAAAAAGTGTTGGACGAGGCTTTTTGAACCAAGACGATAAGAACTATATCACGGATACAGTTGGGAAAGAAGCTATTAAATATTTGGAGAGTCCTTTTGGGATGACCATGTCAAATATTGCTATAGATGGTCAAGAAATGGATCTGAGTCAAACGATGCCTTCTTATGCTCAAGTAGTGAGTCTCTATGAGGATACAAGTATTTCTGTTAGTAGTAATGAGGCGGACAAAGTATTAGCCGGTTCCCTCTATACTGATGCAAATGAACAGGGCTTGACGATTCCAAGCAGTTTACTAAAAAATTGGAATGAACAGACAGGAAACAATCTGACAGCTAGTGATGTTATTGGCAAATCAGTCTCAGCCAGCATTGTAGAAAATGCTGCCGAAGCTAGTAAGATTGCTCAATTTCAAACGAAGATTGTACGTGTAATCAATGATGAAGATGACATGGAGGACAGTAACAGTTTCATGCCGTCTAGTCAAATGGAAACAATTTTGAAAGAAGCTGGATTTACAAAAGCTGTATCTTATTTTATCTTGGAACTCAAAGATCCATCACAGACAAAAGTGGTAACAGAAGAATTACAGAAAAATAAGAAGTATACTGTTCTTTCTCAACAGAAGGTTCTTGATATTGTGATTACCTTTATTCGTGTCATTCAGGGATTGTTGATTGTGCTTTCATCACAAGCTATTGTGGTAGCAGCGGTCATGATTGGTATCATCATTTACATCAATATTATGCAACGTTCTAAGGAAATAGGTGTCATGAAGGCAGTTGGTTATCAAAATCATGATGTCAAAGGGATTTTTATTTACGAGGCTATCTGGATTGTAGGGATCGCCTTGCTGCTGGCATTTTTGGTTGCACAAGGGGTGGGAAGTTTGGCGAATGCGATTGTAAATCACTTTTACCCATCCATCACGAAGGTTTTTGAATTAAATCCTCTATCTATTTTAGGAACTCTAGCTTTCGCTCTCTTGCTTGGTTATGTATCAGCTTACTTCCCAGCACGTAAAATTAGTAAAATGGATCCTGTAGAATCGCTACGATATGAATAGTAAGGGATTCCTTGATTTACAGTTTAAAAAAGAAACTAACATAGAAAAACAATGCCCGTACTTGCAATTAAACTTAAATAGTTATATAATAGGTTTGTTGAAAGGTGATTTGTAGTGATTCAAGTTACTCTTTTCACAATAAAAATTTCATGATTTTCATAAGGAGGAAATCACTAATGGTAGTTAAAGTTGGTATTAACGGTTTCGGACGTATCGGTCGTCTTGCTTTCCGTCGTATCCAAAACGTAGAAGGTGTTGAAGTTACTCGTATCAACGACCTTACAGATCCAGTTATGCTTGCACACTTGTTGAAATACGACACAACTCAAGGTCGTTTCGACGGTACTGTTGAAGTTAGAGAAGGTGGATTTGAAGTTAACGGTAAATTCATCAAAGTTTCTGCTGAACGTGATCCAGAACAAATCGACTGGGCTAACGACGGTGTAGAAATCGTTCTTGAAGCTACTGGTTTCTTTGCTAAGAAAGCAGCTGCTGAAAAACACTTGCACGCTGGTGGAGCTAAAAAAGTTGTTATCACTGCTCCTGGTGGAAACGACGTTAAAACAGTTGTATTCAACACTAACCACGACGTTCTTGACGGTACTGAAACAGTTATCTCAGGTGCTTCATGTACTACAAACTGCTTGGCTCCAATGGCTAAAGCTCTTCAAGATAACTTTGGTGTTGTAGAAGGATTGATGACTACTATCCACGCTTACACTGGTGACCAAATGATCCTTGACGGACCACACCGTGGTGGTGACCTTCGCCGTGCTCGCGCTGGTGCTGCAAATATCGTTCCTAACTCAACTGGTGCTGCAAAAGCTATCGGTCTTGTAATCCCAGAATTGAACGGTAAACTTGACGGATCTGCACAACGCGTTCCAACTCCAACTGGATCAGTTACTGAATTGGTAGCAGTTCTTGAAAAGAACGTTACTGTTGATGAAGTGAACGCAGCTATGAAAGCAGCTTCAAACGAATCATACGGTTACACAGAAGATCCAATCGTATCTTCAGATATCGTAGGTATGTCTTACGGTTCATTGTTTGACGCAACTCAAACTAAAGTTCTTGACGTTGACGGTAAACAATTGGTTAAAGTTGTATCATGGTACGACAACGAAATGTCATACACTGCACAACTTGTTCGTACTCTTGAATACTTCGCAAAAATCGCTAAATAATTCTTGAGTCGATAAAAAAGCAAGACCTTGAACTGCACCCCAAAAGTTAGACAGAAAAAATCTAACTTTTGGGGTGTTTTATTATGAAATTGAGTTATGAAGATAAAGTTCAGATCTATGAACTTAGAAAACAAGGATATAGCTTAGAGAAGCTTTCAAATAAATTTGAGATAAACAATTCTAATCTTAGGTACATGATTAAATTGATTGATCGTTACGGAATAGAGTTCGTCAAAAAAGGGAAAAATCGTTACTATTCTCCTCATTTAAAACAAGAAATGATTAATAAAGTCTTACATGAAAACTGGTCTCAAGATAGAGTTTCTCTCAAATATGCTCTCCCAAATCGTGGTATGCTTCCAAATTGGCTAGCACAATATAAGAAAAACGGGTATACTATTGTTGAGAAAACAAGAGGGAGACCAACTAAAATGGGACGTAAACGGAAGAAAACCTGGGAAGAAATGACAGAACTAGAGCGACTCCAAGAGGAGAATGAACGCTTACGGACTGAGGTGGCCTACCTAAAAAAGTTAAAAGAGCTGGAAGACAGGGACGAAGCCTTAGAGCGAGAAAGGCAGAGACAATTAGAGAAATGGCTTCAGGAGGATTTCGACTAGATTTACTTCTTGAAACAGCACGTTTAGCTCGCTCAACTTACTATTATCAGTTGAAACAACTGGATGGGCTTGATAAAGATAAAGAGCTTAAAACCGAAATTCAGGCCATTTATAATGACCATAAAGGAAATTATGGCTATCGTAGAGTTACTCTTGAATTGAGGAATCGTGGTCATATAGTAAACCATAAGAAGGTCCAACGTCTGATGAAAGTCCTTGGTTTAACAGCTCGAATTCGCCGGAAACGAAAGTATTCTTCCTACCAAGGAGAGATTGGTAAGAAAGCAGAGAATCTCATTCAACGTCAGTTTGAAGCATCAAGGCCAATGGAAAAGTGCTATACGGATGTGACAGAGTTTGCCATTCCAAATAGCACACAGAAACTCTATTTATCGCCAGTTTTAGATGGATTTAATAGCGAAATTATCGCCTATAATCTTTCAACTTCACCAAACTTAGAACAAGTGAAAGCTATGTTAAACCAGGCCTTTACAGAGAAACACTACGAGCATACGATTCTCCATAGCGATCAAGGCTGGCAATACCAACACGATTTTTATCATCGGTTCCTAGAGAGTAAGGGAATTCAAGCATCCATGTCACGCAAGGGCAACAGCCCAGACAATGGCATGATGGAGTCCTTCTTTGGCATTTTGAAATCTGAAATGTTTTATGGTTATGAGAAGCACTTTAGGTCTTTAGAAGACCTTGAACAAGCTATTGTGGACTACATTGATTACTACAACAACAAACGAATTAAAGTCAAACTAAAAGGACTTAGCCCTGTGCAATACAGAACTAAATCCTTTCAATAATTATTTGTCCAACTTTTGGGGGTCAGTACACCTCTGGTCTTGCTTTTTAAATATTTAAAAATGGATGACACAATCATCCATTCTTTTTTATTTCTCTTTCGAAAGTATCTGAAAGGGCAGTGAAGCTTAATTTTTCTAATGTAAGTGGATGGGTAAAGGAAAGTCGAAAGGCATGAAGCATAAGTCGATTTGATTTTCCTTTACTATTATAGAGAGGGTCGCCTAGGATAGGGTGCTTATGATGAGAAAGGTGCACACGAATCTGATGGGTTCGCCCTGTCTTTAGTTTACAACGGACAAGGGTCGTTTTGTTTGGGAATTGCTTTAATCTGCTTACATGCGTTTCAGCATATTGCCCATTTTTTGTATCAACTATTCGTTTTCTACGATCATGGCGATCACGTCCGATTTTGTCTTTGAAAACAAGCTCTTTGCTGTTGATATGTCCATCAACTAGTGCCCAGTATTCCCTAGAAATCTCTTTTTTCTCCAGTAAGCGATTGAGAATAGGCAGGATAAAAGGATTTTTGGCAAAGAGAACCAAACCACTGGTTTCCATGTCTAGACGATGAACGACATAGCAGGTTTGGCCAACATAGGCACTGACATGGTTAAGAAGGGCGATTTCGTTTGGCTGATTACCATGCGTTTTCATCCCCTCTGGTTTGTTGACAATAATCAAGTGTTGATCTTGATAAACCTCTTGAACGAGGTTTGGGTTGCCCCAAGGAATTTCTTTTTCGGGATAATCTTCCTCGTCAAAAGTCAACTGGCAAACATCTCCAGGACTTACCATCTCGTTCCAATGAACTTCTCGCTGATTAATCAAAATGTGTTTCTTGATTCTCAAAAAATGACGGATTTTTCTAGGGATGAGGAGTTGTTCCTCAAGTAATTGCTTTACCGTCATTTGAGGTAGAGAGTCTGGTAATGTAAATGTGAATTGCATACAGATATTGTAACAAAAAAAGCCCTATTTGGATAGGAAATAGCTAAATTCTTGTCTTCCTATGATGAAGATGATAAAATAAACGCATGAAATTAGATAAATTATTTGAGAAATTTCTTTCTCTTTTTAAAAAAGAAACAAGTGAACTAGAGGACTCTGATTCTACTAGCTTACGTCGCTCTCGTAGTGATCGAAAAAAATTAGCCCAAGTGGGTCCGATTCGGAAATTCTGGCGTCGTTATCATCTAACAAAGATTGTCCTTATACTAGGTTTGAGTGCAGGCTTGCTAGTTGGAACCTATTTGTTTGCTGTAGCTAAGTCAACCAATGTTAACGATTTGCAAAACGCCTTGAAAACTCGAACTCTCATTTTTGACCGTGAAGAAAAAGAGGCTGGTGCCTTGTCTGGTCAAAAGGGAACCTACGTTGAATTGACTGATATCAGTAAAAATTTGCAGAATGCTGTTATTGCGACAGAAGACCGCTCTTTCTATAAAAATGACGGGATTAACTATGGTCGTTTCTTCTTGGCGATTGTCACTGCTGGTCGTTCAGGTGGTGGTTCTACTATTACCCAACAGCTGGCTAAAAATGCCTATCTATCGCAGGATCAAACTGTCGAGAGAAAAGCGAAAGAATTTTTCCTTGCCTTAGAATTAACAAAAAAATATAGTAAGGATCAGATTTTAACCATGTACCTTAACAACGCTTATTTTGGAAATGGTGTGTGGGGGGTTGAAGATGCGAGTAAGAAATACTTTGGAGTTTCTGCGTCAGAAGTGAGTTTGGATCAAGCTGCGACTCTGGCAGGGATGCTCAAAGGACCGGAACTGTATAACCCCTTGAAATCTGTGGAAGATTCTACTAATCGTCGTGATACTGTCTTGCAAAATATGCTTGCAGCGGGTTACATTGATAAAAATCAAGAAACCGAAGCTGCAGAAGTTGATATGACTTTGCAATTGCACGATAAGTATGAAGGAAAAATCTTAGATTACCGCTATCCTTCTTACTTTGATGCGGTGGTTAACGAAGCCGTTTCCAAGTATAATCTAACAGAGGAAGAAATTGTCAATAATGGCTACCGCATTTACACAGAACTGGACCAAAACTACCAAGCAAATATGCAGGTTGTCTATGAAAACACCTCACTATTTCCTAGAGCAGAGGATGGAACATTTGCTCAATCAGGAAGTGTAGCTCTCGAACCGAAAACAGGGGGAGTTCGTGGGGTTGTCGGTCAAGTTGCTGACAATGATAAAACTGGATTCCGTAATTTCAACTATGCGACCCAATCAAAACGTAGCCCTGGCTCTACAATTAAGCCTTTAGTTGTTTATACGCCAGCAGTTGAGGCAGGTTGGGCTTTGAATAAGCTCTTGGATAACCATACCATGAAGTATGACAACTATAAGGTAGATAACTATGCAGGAATCAAAAAGAGTCGTGAAGTTCCTATGTATCAAGCCTTGGCAGAATCGCTTAATCTACCTGCTGTTGCCACCGTTAATGATTTGGGTGTTGATAAGGCTTTTGAGTCAGGAGAAAAATTTGGACTCAACATGGAAAAGGTCGACCGTGTTCTTGGTGTCGCCTTGGGAAGCGGTGTCGAAACCAATCCTCTGCAAATGGCTCAAGCATATGCTGCCTTTGCAAATGAAGGTTTAATGCCGGAAGCTCATTTTATTAGTCGAATTGAAAACGCTAGCGGACAGGTTATTGCAAGTCATAAAAATTCACAAAAAAGGGTGATTGATAAGTCTGTAGCTGATAAGATGACCAGTATGATGTTGGGGACATTCACCAATGGAACGGGTATTAGTTCATCGCCTGCAGACTATGTCATGGCAGGGAAAACTGGAACAACTGAAGCTGTTTTTAATCCTGAATACACAAGTGATCAGTGGGTAATTGGTTATACTCCAGATGTAGTGATTAGCCACTGGCTTGGTTTTCCGACCACTGATGAAAATCATTATCTAGCGGGTTCTACATCAAACGGTGCAGCCCATGTCTTTAGAAATATTGCAAATACCATTTTACCTTATACGCCAGGAAGTACCTTTACAGTTGAAAATGCTTATAAGCAAAATGGAATTGCACCAGCTAACACAAAAAGACAAGTACAAACCAATGATAATAGCCAGACAGATGATAATTTGTCTGATATTCGAGGACGTGCGCAAAGTCTAGTAGATGAGGCTAGTCGGGCTATCTCGGATGCTAAGATTAAGGAAAAGGCTCAAACGATATGGGATTCAGTAGTCAATCTATTTCGCTAAGATGCTTGTCAAAGCCTTGCTTTCTTGTTATAATAGATAAGATGGAGGCGTTATGGCACTAAAAAAAGCAAGCCTAGCTTGTGCGGTTTGTGGTTCGAGAAACTATTCAATCAAGATTAGTGGAACCCCCAAGCCTACACGACTAGAAGTAAATAAATTTTGTAAGCATTGTGGCAAGTACACTACACACAGAGAAACGAGATAGGAGAGAGCGATGCGTTTTATTGGAGATATTTTTAGACTTCTTAAAGACACAACATGGCCAACTCGCAAGGAAAGCTGGAGAGATTTTCGTTCTATTATGGAATACACGGCTTTCTTTGTAGTAATTATTTACATTTTTGACCAGTTGATTGTTTCAGGTTTGATTCGATTTATTAACATTTTTTAGAAGGTTAGTGGAGTTAATTACACTAGAAATCTTCTATTTATGAAAGGAAATATCATGGATAGTTTTGATAAAGGGTGGTTTGTTTTACAAACTTATTCTGGTTATGAAAATAAGGTAAAAGAAAATCTATTACAACGTGCACAAACCTACAATATGTTGGATAATATTCTACGCGTTGAAATTCCAACACAAACAGTGCAAGTTGAAAAAAATGGAAAGAGAAAAGAAGTAGAAGAAAATCGCTTTCCAGGTTATGTTCTTGTAGAAATGGTCATGACAGATGAAGCTTGGTTTGTTGTTCGAAACACACCAAACGTTACAGGATTCGTTGGATCTCACGGAAATAGATCAAAACCAACTCCATTATTGGAACAAGAAATCCGTGATATCTTGGTTTCTATGGGACAAACCGTACAAGAGTTTGATATCGATGTTGAAGTTGGTCAAACTGTACGTATTATTGATGGTGCCTTTGCAGATTATACTGGTAAGATTACAGAAATTGATAACAATAAAGTGAAGATGATTATCTCTATGTTTGGTAATGACACAGTTGCAGAAGTAAACCTAAACCAAATTGCAGAATTATAACTCAAAGAGAGGCTTGTCCTCTCTTTTTTGGCTCTTTGTCAACTGTAGTGGGTTGAAGAAAAGCTAATATCTAGAAAGGACAAATCTCGTCCTTTCTTTTTTGATGTTCAGAGCGATAAAAATCCGTTTTTTGAAATTTTCAAAGTTCCGAAAACCAAAGGCATTGCGTTTGATAAGTTTGATGAGATTATTGGTTGCTTCTAATTTGGCGTTAGAATAGTGTAGTTGAAGGGCGTTGACGATTTTCTCTTTGTCCTTTAGAAAGGTTTTAAAGACAGTCTGAAAAAGAGGATGAACCTGCTTTAGATTGTCCTCAATAAGTCCGAAGAATTTGTCAGGTTCCTTGTTCTGAAAGTGAAAAAGCAAGAGTTGATAGAGCTTGTAGTGGTGTTTCAAGTCTTCTGAATAGCTCAAAATCTTGTCTAGAATCTCTTTATTCGTTAAGTGCATACGAAAAGTAGGGCGATAAAATCGTTTATCACTCAGTTTACGACTATCCTGTTGAATGAGTTTCCAGTAGCGTTTGATGGCCTTGTATTCATGGGATTTTCGCTCAAATTGATTCATGATTTGGACACGGACACGACTCATAGCACGGCTTAGATGTTGGACAATGTGAAAGCGGTCAAGAACGATTTTAGCGTTAGGAAAAAGTTTACTGGCAATATCGTAGTAAGGGCTAAACATATCCATCGTAATGATTTTCACCTGACAACGAACAGCTCGCTCGTAGCGCAGAAAGTGATTTCGGATGATAGCCTGTGTTCTGCCTTCAAGAACAGTGATAATGTTGAGCTTGTCAAAATCTTGTGCAATAAAGCTCATCTTTCCCTTTGTAAAAGCGTACTCGTCCCAGGACATAATCTCAGGGAGGTAAGAAAAATCAGACTTAAAACGGAAGTCATTGAGCTTACGAATGACAGTTGAAGTTGAAATAGCCAGCTGATGAGCAATATCGGTCATAGAAGTCTTTTCAATCAGCTTTTGCGCAATCTTTTGGTTGATGATACGAGGAATTTGATGATTCTTCTTGACGAGTGAGGTCTCGGCGACCATCATTTTCGAGCAATGATAGCACTTGAATCGACGCTTTTTCAGGAGGATTCTAGTAGGCATACCAGTCGTTTCGAGGTAAGGAATTTTCGACGGTTTTTGAAAGTCATATTTCTTCATTTGATGTCCACAATCAGGACAAGATGGGGCATTGTAATCCAGTTTAGCGATGATTTCCTTAAGTGTATCCTTATTGATGATGTCTAGAATCTGGATATTTGGGTCTTTGATATCGAGTAGTTTTGTGATAAAATGTAATTGTTCCATATGAATCTTTCTAATGAGTTGTTTAGTCGCTTTTCATTATAGGTCATATGGGACTTTTTTTCTACACAAAAATAGGCTCCATAAGATTCATAGGGGATTTACCCACTACAAATATTATAGAGCCTCTTTTTTGTGCAGTTTAGGAGATAAAGAGAACAGAATGGAGGAAATAACCCCAACTAGCTTCTTTATTTGTTAGACTGTATCTAGAAAGGAGAAGATTATGCTTAAAAAAATGTATGAAGAAGTGCAGGGGATTGTATATAAGTGTAGAAATGAATATTACCTTCATTTATGGGAGTTATCGGATTGGGACCAAGAGGGAATGATATGCCTACATGAATTGATCAGTAGAGAAGAGGGTCTAGTAGAAGATATCCCTCGTTTAAGGAAATATTTCAAAACCAAGTTTCGAAATCGGGTTCTAGACTATATCCGTAAACAAGAAAGTCAAAAACGAAGATATGATAAAGAGCTTTATGAAGAAGTGGGTGAGATTAGTCATCGTATAAGTGAGGGAGGACTCTGGCTAGATGACTATTATCTCTTTCATGAGACACTAAGAGATTATAGAAACAAACAAACTAAAGAACAACAAGAAGAGTTAGAACGCGTCTTAAGAAATGAACGTTTCCGAGGGCGTCAAAGAGTCCTAAGAGACTTACGTATTGTGTTTAAAGAGTTTGATCTCCGTAGCCGGTAAGAAACCATGCAAAAAAAATGAAAAAAATTAGAAAAAGATGTTGACAAAAAATAAAAAGTCGGTATAATAGTAAGAGTTGAAAACAACAACTCTGGTCCGTTGGTCAAGGGGTTAAGACACCGCCTTTTCACGGCGGTAACACGGGTTCGAATCCCGTACGGACTATGGTATGTTGCGGTTGAAACACTTGATGAAAAAAGTTTTAAAAAAATTTCAAAAAAGTGTTGACAAGCGAAAGCGACTGTGATATACTAATATAGTTGTCACTTGAGAGAAGCGAGTGACAAAGACCTTTGAAAACTGAACAAGACGAACCAATGTGCAGGGCGCTACAACTAAGGTTGTAGTACTGAACAATGAAAAAAACAATAAATCTGTCAGTGACAGAAATGAGTGAGAACTCAAACTTTTAATGAGAGTTTGATCCTGGCTCAGGACGAACGCTGGCGGCGTGCCTAATACATGCAAGTAGAACGCTGAAGGAGGAGCTTGCTTCTCTGGATGAGTTGCGAACGGGTGAGTAACGCGTAGGTAACCTGCCTGGTAGCGGGGGATAACTATTGGAAACGATAGCTAATACCGCATAACAGTAGATGTTGCATGACATTTGCTTAAAAGGTGCAATTGCATCACTACCAGATGGACCTGCGTTGTATTAGCTAGTTGGTGGGGTAACGGCTCACCAAGGCGACGATACATAGCCGACCTGAGAGGGTGATCGGCCACACTGGGACTGAGACACGGCCCAGACTCCTACGGGAGGCAGCAGTAGGGAATCTTCGGCAATGGACGGAAGTCTGACCGAGCAACGCCGCGTGAGTGAAGAAGGTTTTCGGATCGTAAAGCTCTGTTGTAAGAGAAGAACGAGTGTGAGAGTGGAAAGTTCACACTGTGACGGTATCTTACCAGAAAGGGACGGCTAACTACGTGCCAGCAGCCGCGGTAATACGTAGGTCCCGAGCGTTGTCCGGATTTATTGGGCGTAAAGCGAGCGCAGGCGGTTAGATAAGTCTGAAGTTAAAGGCTGTGGCTTAACCATAGTACGCTTTGGAAACTGTTTAACTTGAGTGCAAGAGGGGAGAGTGGAATTCCATGTGTAGCGGTGAAATGCGTAGATATATGGAGGAACACCGGTGGCGAAAGCGGCTCTCTGGCTTGTAACTGACGCTGAGGCTCGAAAGCGTGGGGAGCAAACAGGATTAGATACCCTGGTAGTCCACGCCGTAAACGATGAGTGCTAGGTGTTAGACCCTTTCCGGGGTTTAGTGCCGCAGCTAACGCATTAAGCACTCCGCCTGGGGAGTACGACCGCAAGGTTGAAACTCAAAGGAATTGACGGGGGCCCGCACAAGCGGTGGAGCATGTGGTTTAATTCGAAGCAACGCGAAGAACCTTACCAGGTCTTGACATCCCTCTGACCTCTCTAGAGATAGAGATTTCCTTCGGGACAGAGGTGACAGGTGGTGCATGGTTGTCGTCAGCTCGTGTCGTGAGATGTTGGGTTAAGTCCCGCAACGAGCGCAACCCCTATTGTTAGTTGCCATCATTCAGTTGGGCACTCTAGCGAGACTGCCGGTAATAAACCGGAGGAAGGTGGGGATGACGTCAAATCATCATGCCCCTTATGACCTGGGCTACACACGTGCTACAATGGCTGGTACAACGAGTCGCAAGCCGGTGACGGCAAGCTAATCTCTTAAAGCCAGTCTCAGTTCGGATTGTAGGCTGCAACTCGCCTACATGAAGTCGGAATCGCTAGTAATCGCGGATCAGCACGCCGCGGTGAATACGTTCCCGGGCCTTGTACACACCGCCCGTCACACCACGAGAGTTTGTAACACCCGAAGTCGGTGAGGTAACCGTAAGGAGCCAGCCGCCTAAGGTGGGATAGATGATTGGGGTGAAGTCGTAACAAGGTAGCCGTATCGGAAGGTGCGGCTGGATCACCTCCTTTCTAAGGATAAGGAACTGCGCATTGGTCTTGTTTAGTCTTGAGAGGTCTTGTGGGGCCTTAGCTCAGCTGGGAGAGCGCCTGCTTTGCACGCAGGAGGTCAGCGGTTCGATCCCGCTAGGCTCCATTGGTGAGAGATCACCAAGTAATGCACATTGAAAATTGAATATCTATATCAAATAGTAACAAGAAAATAAACCGAAAACGCTGTAGTATTAATAAGAGTTTATGACTGAAAGGTCAAAAAATAAGGTTAAGTTAATAAGGGCGCACGGTGGATGCCTTGGCACTAGGAGCCGAAGAAGGACGTGACAAACGACGATATGCCTTGGGTAGCTGTAAGTAAGCGATGATCCAGGGATTTCCGAATGGGGGAACCCAACAGGTACTACCTGTTACCCGCATCTGTTAAGGATGTGAGGAGGAAGACGCAGTGAACTGAAACATCTAAGTAGCTGCAGGAAGAGAAAGCAAAAGCGATTGCCTTAGTAGCGGCGAGCGAAACGGCAGGAGGGCAAACCGAAGAGTTTACTCTTCGGGGTTGTAGGACTGCAATGTGGACTCAAAGATTATAGAAGAATGATTTGGGAAGATCAGCCAAAGAGAGTAATAGCCTCGTATTTAAAATAGTCTTTGTACCTAGCAGTATCCTGAGTACGGCGGGACACGCGAAATCCCGTCGGAATCTGGGAGGACCATCTCCCAACCCTAAATACTCCCTAGTGACCGATAGTGAACCAGTACCGTGAGGGAAAGGTGAAAAGCACCCCGGGAGGGGAGTGAAATAGAACCTGAAACCGTGTGCCTACAACAAGTTCGAGCCCGTTAATGGGTGAGAGCGTGCCTTTTGTAGAATGAACCGGCGAGTTACGTTATGATGCGAGGTTAAGTTGAAGAGACGGAGCCGTAGGGAAACCGAGTCTGAACAGGGCGAATTAGTATCATGACGTAGACCCGAAACCATGTGACCTACCCATGAGCAGGTTGAAGGTGCGGTAAGACGCACTGGAGGACCGAACCAGGGCACGTTGAAAAGTGCTTGGATGACTTGTGGGTAGCGGAGAAATTCCAAACGAACTTGGAGATAGCTGGTTCTCTCCGAAATAGCTTTAGGGCTAGCGTCGACATTAAGATTCTTGGAGGTAGAGCACTGTTTGGGTGAGGGGTCCATCCCGGATTACCAATCTCAGATAAACTCCGAATGCCAATGAATTATGGTCGGCAGTCAGACTGCGAGTGCTAAGATCCGTAGTCGAAAGGGAAACAGCCCAGACCACCAGCTAAGGTCCCAAAATAATTGTTAAGTGGAAAAGGATGTGGGGTTGCACAGACAACTAGGATGTTAGCTTAGAAGCAGCTATTCATTCAAAGAGTGCGTAATAGCTCACTAGTCGAGTGACCCTGCGCCGAAAATGTACCGGGGCTAAAACAATTTACCGAAGCTGTGGATACCTTTATAGGTATGGTAGGAGAGCGTTCTATGTGTGAAGAAGGTGTACCGTGAGGAGTGCTGGAACGCATAGAAGTGAGAATGCCGGTATGAGTAGCGAAAGACAGGTGAGAATCCTGTCCACCGTAAGACTAAGGTTTCCAGGGGAAGGCTCGTCCGCCCTGGGTTAGTCGGGACCTAAGGAGAGACCGAAAGGTGTATCCGATGGACAACAGGTTGATATTCCTGTACTAGAGTATGTAGTGATGGAGGGACGCAGTAGGCTAACTAAAGCAGACGATTGGAAGTGTCTGTCTAAGCAGTGAGGTGTGATATGAGTCAAATGCTTATATCTGTAACATTGAGCTGTGATGGGGAGCGAAGTTTAGTAGCGAAGTTAGTGACGTCACACTGCCAAGAAAAGCTTCTAGCGTTTAAACATACTCTACCCGTACCGCAAACCGACACAGGTAGTCGAGGCGAGTAGCCTCAGGTGAGCGAGAGAACTCTCGTTAAGGAACTCGGCAAAATGACCCCGTAACTTCGGGAGAAGGGGTGCTGACTTTAAGTCAGCCGCAGTGAATAGGCCCAAGCAACTGTTTATCAAAAACACAGCTCTCTGCTAAATCGTAAGATGATGTATAGGGGGTGACGCCTGCCCGGTGCTGGAAGGTTAAGAGGAGTGCTTAGCGCAAGCGAAGGTATGAATTGAAGCCCCAGTAAACGGCGGCCGTAACTATAACGGTCCTAAGGTAGCGAAATTCCTTGTCGGGTAAGTTCCGACCCGCACGAAAGGCGTAATGATTTGGGCACTGTCTCAACGAGAGACTCGGTGAAATTTTAGTACCTGTGAAGATGCAGGTTACCCGCGACAGGACGGAAAGACCCCATGGAGCTTTACTGCAGTTTGATATTGAGTGTCTGTACCACATGTACAGGATAGGTAGGAGTCTAAGAGATCGGGACGCCAGTTTCGAAGGAGACGTTGTTGGGATACTACCCTTGTGTTATGGCCACTCTAACCCGGATAGGTGATCCCTATCGGAGACAGTGTCTGACGGGCAGTTTGACTGGGGCGGTCGCCTCCTAAAAGGTAACGGAGGCGCCCAAAGGTTCCCTCAGAATGGTTGGAAATCATTCGCAGAGTGTAAAGGTATAAGGGAGCTTGACTGCGAGAGCTACAACTCGAGCAGGGACGAAAGTCGGGCTTAGTGATCCGGTGGTTCCGTATGGAAGGGCCATCGCTCAACGGATAAAAGCTACCCTGGGGATAACAGGCTTATCTCCCCCAAGAGTTCACATCGACGGGGAGGTTTGGCACCTCGATGTCGGCTCGTCGCATCCTGGGGCTGTAGTCGGTCCCAAGGGTTGGGCTGTTCGCCCATTAAAGCGGCACGCGAGCTGGGTTCAGAACGTCGTGAGACAGTTCGGTCCCTATCCGTCGCGGGCGTAGGAAATTTGAGAGGATCTGCTCCTAGTACGAGAGGACCAGAGTGGACTTACCGCTGGTGTACCAGTTGTCTTGCCAAAGGCATCGCTGGGTAGCTATGTAGGGAAGGGATAAACGCTGAAAGCATCTAAGTGTGAAACCCACCTCAAGATGAGATTTCCCATGATTTTATATCAGTAAGAGCCCTGAGAGATGATCAGGTAGATAGGTTAGAAGTGGAAGTGTGGCGACACATGTAGCGGACTAATACTAATAGCTCGAGGACTTATCCAAAGTAACTGAGAATATGAAAGCGAGAGGTTTTCTTGGTTTGAATAGATATTCAATTTTGAGTAGGTATTACTCAGAGTTAAGTGACGATAGCCTAGGAGATACACCTGTACCCATGCCGAACACAGAAGTTAAGCCCTAGAACGCCGGAAGTAGTTGGGGGTTGCCCCCTGTGAGATATGGAAGTCGCTTAGCTCTAGGGAGTTTAGCTCAGCTGGGAGAGCATCTGCCTTACAAGCAGAGGGTCAGCGGTTCGATCCCGTTAACTCCCAAAGGTCCCGTAGTGTAGCGGTTATCACGTCGCCCTGTCACGGCGAAGATCGCGGGTTCGATTCCCGTCGGGACCGTTAGAATAACGTAAGTTATTTTAGACTCGTTAGCTCAGTTGGTAGAGCAATTGACTTTTAATCAATGGGTCACTGGTTCGAGCCCAGTACGGGTCATATCTGCGGGTTTGGCGGAATTGGCAGACGCACCAGATTTAGGATCTGGCGCTTAACGGCGTGGGGGTTCAAGTCCCTTAACCCGCATTAAGATATAATAAATGAGCCGGCTTAGCTCAGTTGGTAGAGCATCTGATTTGTAATCAGAGGGTCGCGTGTTCAAGTCATGTAGCCGGCATTTTTAGATAGAAGAAAACAGTGCGAACGTAGTTCAGTGGTAGAACACCACCTTGCCAAGGTGGGGGTCGCGGGTTCGAATCCCGTCGTTCGCTTAGAGAGGCCGGGGTGGCGGAACTGGCAGACGCACAGGACTTAAAATCCTGCGATTGGTAACGATCGTACCGGTTCGATTCCGGTCCTCGGCATAATATAGAGCACCCTTAGCTCAACTGGATAGAGTACCTGACTACGAATCAGGCGGTTAGAGGTTCGACTCCTCTAGGGTGCATTTTTCTATTTAACTCGGGAAGTAGCTCAGCTTGGTAGAGTACTTGGTTTGGGACCAAGGTGTCGCAGGTTCGAATCCTGTCTTCCCGAT